>JBILUT010000123.1:0-5280 GCA_044370875.1 Polaromonas sp.
CACAAAGTCAGGCCGGGTATCACCGGTTGGGCGCAGGTCAATGGGCAACGCGGGGAGACCGACACGCTGGAGAAGATGCAGGCGCGCATTGATCTGGACCTGGACTACCTGCGGCATTGGTCGCTGCTGCTTGACTTGCGGATCATCGCCCGCACCATCGCGCTGGTGTTCAAAGATGCCAAGGCCTATTGAAGGATGTGGATGATGCCGGCCGCTCAAAAGCCCAGTTGCTTTGAAATGTTCAAGCCCGCTGCGAAGTACACATGGGCCTTGGCGTGTGCGTGCGCCGTCATGCCGACCTGGGCGCAAGTCGATGCCTGGCCCGCCGAGCCAGCGCTTGATGCCGAGCAGGACCGACCGCTGGTCTGGCGGGCCGGTCTGCAGTGGCAGCGTGACAGCAATGTGCTGCGCACCGCCAGCGGAGAACTCAGCGACCATGTTGGTGTCTTTTCGGCCGGTCTCAACCTGAACCAAAGCTACAGCCGTCAGCGCGTGGAGCTCGATGCGCAGGTCGATGCGCACCGCTACCAGCGCAATTCCGCTTTGGACTTTGATGCCCTGAATTACCGCGCAGCCTGGAATTGGGGCGTGGGGCCCGATTGGAGTGGCCGCTTGGCCGCCGATCGCCGCCAGTGGGTCGACAGGTTGGGGGACAGCGCGGCTACCAGTGGGCTGGTACGCCGTACCGAGGCCCTGTTGCTGTTGGAGCTGCAGGCTCGGGTTGCCGCTTCCTGGCAGGCGCTTGGTGGACTCTTTGAGCGTCGGCAAAAAAACACCGATCCCTTGGGTCAGGAGCCTGACAGCAGAGTTCGCGGGGGCGAGCTGGGCGTTCTGTACCAACTGCCCTCCGACAACAAGATGAGCTATCGATTCCGTCGCGGTCAGGGCCAGTATGAATCGTCTGCTGCGCCTGCAACCCCGGGGGACTTCACCGAGCAGGAGCATGCGATCGATTGGAACTGGACCGGCTCGGGTCGCTTGAGACTGCAGGGACAACTGGCCCACCTCGACCGCGCCCATGACTTGAGCCCCGATCGCGATTGGTCGGGCTGGACTGCCAGGGTGAGCGCGCAATGGGACCTGACTGGCAAGACGCTCGTCGGTGCCGGTCTCGTGCGCGAGTTGGGCACCTACCCGACTGCTCAGGCCAGCTACTTCGAGGGCTACCGGTTCTATGTGGCACCCCAGTGGCAGGCAACGGCAAAGACTGCGCTGCGACTGCGGTTGGAGGAGGGCGAGCGCAACTACAAGGGCGCCCCGGCTGGGGTCTCGATAACGCCCCGGCGCGATCGGCTCCATACGCGGGCGCTGGAGTTGCAGTGGCAGGCCCTGCGCACCCTGCGCCTGGGGCTGAGCGCCCAGCGCGATGAACGTCGGTCCAACCAGACGGGTGCAGGCTACCGCGCAAATTTGCTGACGGTATCGGCCCAGGCGGCTTTTTGATTCAACCCGAGGAGTACCCTGATGAAGCTCAATTCGGTCCTGCGCGCCACCGCTTGTTCGGTGGGCTTGTTCCTGGGCCTCTTTGGCGCCGCAACGCAAGCGCAAACGGTCGCGGCTCCATCGGCGGCAGCAGACTACCGCCTGGGACCGGGCGACATCTTGGGTGCCGTGGTTTTTCAGAACCCTGACCTGTCGCTGGATGTGCGCGTTTCTGAAGGCGGCCTGATCAGTTATCCGCTGATCGGCTCGGTGGCGGTGGGCGGTCAAACCCTGATGGAGGCGCAGGCCCGCATTGCCCAGGCCTTGCGCAGCGGCGGTTTTGTGCGTGATCCGCAGGTCAGCCTGGTGCTGCGGCAAATGCGCGGGCATCAGGTCTCGGTGCTTGGGCAGGTGGCGCGTCCTGGCCGTTTTGTGCTGGAGAACACGCAGACCCGCGTCAGCGAAGTGCTGGCCGCTGCCGGTGGGGTCAGCGCTTCTGGGGACGACTGGCTGGTGGTGACCGGTACCCGCGCAGGCCAGCCCTGGCGCAAGACGATCGATGTGCAAGCCTTGTTCGGCCCCAGTCCATCGACCGACGATCCGGTACTGGCCGCTGGCGATACGCTCTTTGTGGGCAAGGCCCCGCAGTTCTACATCTACGGCGCTGCCCAACGCCCTGGCACCTATCGGCTCGAGCGCGGCATGACGGTGCAGCAGGCCCTGGCCGCCGGGGGCGGTCCCACTGCACGGGGCAGCCAGAAGCGGCTCAAGCTGCACCGCAAGGATGACCAGGGGCAGGTCAGTGAAATCATTCCCTCGCTGTCTGACACGGTGCGACCGGACGATGTGTTGCATGTGGGCGAGAGCTTGTTCTGAAAAGGAGCCTGCCCATGACCTTGCATCAATTCCTGTTGATCCTGCGCGCCCGCTACCGGCTGGCCCTGGCAGTGGCGCTGCTGATCATGGCGATGGGTCTTCTCACTGGCCTGATGCGGCCACGCAGCTACAGCGCGCAGACCAGCTTGCTGGTGGACGTCAGGGCGCCCGATCCGGTGGCCGCTGCACAGGGGATCAGCGGCGTCATTGCACCGAGCTATATGGCGACTCAGGTGGACATCATTGCCGGGGAGCGTGTGGCCCAGCGGGTCATCGATCAGCTGGGGCTGTCCCGAGATCCGCAGTGGCAGGCACGTTGGCAGCAGGCCGCCCAAGGTCAGGGTTCTTACGAGGCCTGGTTGCTGGAGACCCTGCGAAGCGGACTGGATGTGAGACCGGCCCGTGAGAGCAACGTCATTCATGTCTCGTACAAGTCGTCTCAGCCGCAGGTGGCCGCCGATAGGGCCAACGCCTTTGCGCAAGCCTATGTGGACACAGTTCTGGCCTTACGCACCGAACCGGCGCGCGTGTATGCCCAGTGGTTCGATGAGCAGGTGCGAAGTTCGCGCGAGCAGCTGGAGTTGGCCCAGGCGCGGATGTCGGCCTACGCCCAGCGTGCCGGTCTGGTTTCTACCGACGAGCGGCTTGACCATGAAAGCACACGGCTGGCCGAGCTGTCCTCGCAGTTGACCGCGGTCCAGGGACAAAACACCGATTCGCAAAGCAAGCGATCAGCGGTTGGCGACACGGTCGCCGAGGCCATGAACAGCCCTTTGATCGCAGGGCTGCGCGCCGATGTCGGCCGGGCTGAGGCCCGGCTGCGAGAGCTGGGCGTCAACCTGGGGCCCAACCATCCGCAAATCCAGCGGCTGCAGTCTGAATTGGCCGCGTTGCGCAGCCAACTGCAGGTTGAAACAGCTCGTGTGGGCAGTGCCATCGACACCAGCTGGACGGTGGGCCGCGAGCGAGAGCGCGAGCTGCAGTCGGCCCTGCTGGCCCAAAAGACGCGGGTGATGGCGCTGAACAAGCAGCGCGATGAGCTCAATGTGTACCGCCGCGATGTGGAAGCAGCACAGCGCTCCTACGATGAGATCAGCAAGAGTGCGTCACTGACCCGATTGCAAAGCCTGAGCAATCAGACCAATGTGATGCGACTTGACACCGCCATGGCACCGCAGAAGCCCAATGGCCTGTCGGCCACCGTACTGGCGCTGGCAGGCGCATTTGGCGGCGGGCTGCTGGGCATCGGGCTGGTGCTCTGGCTGGAGCTGGTTCACAGGCGGGTTCGTTCGGCCGCCGATCTGATGCAGGTCCTGGATCTACCCGTGCTCGGCAGCGTGGGCGGCCACGGTCGTCCGGACGTGCCGCAATTGGCCATGCGCCCGACCCCCTTGTCTCTTGGTCACCAGAGGTCCCCATGAATCGCAACCCGCCCCCGCATGTTCTGGAGGCGGCACTCGCCGTCAGCCCCGCACCTCTACGCCACCAGCGCATGGGCGATATCCTGGTCGAGGCCGGGCGGCTGGCGCCTGAGGATGTCGACCGCATCCTGGCTCTGCAACCCGGGAGCGGCAAGCGCTTTGGACAGTTGGGCCAAGAGCTCGGTTTGCTCAGCGCCGAGGATGTGCGCTTTGCCCTGTCGGTCCAGTTTGACTTTCCCTACCTGAGCCCTGACAGCCTGCTCTCGCCCGAGTTGGTGATGGCCCACCAGCCGGAAAGCGCAGTGGCCGAGCAGTGGCGCGGGCTGCGCAGTCAACTCGCCCTACGCGGGCTGGCCAACTCGGGCGTGCCCCACCGCCTGGCGCTGCTCAGCCCTGATCGCAGGGAAGGGCGTTCAGTGGCCGCAGCCAATCTGGCTATCGCCTGGGCGCAATTGGGACATCGAACGCTGCTCATTGATGCCGACTTGCGTCAACCTCGTCAGCATCTGCTGTTTAATTTGGGCCACGCCGCCGGCTTGTCTGACGGCCTGGCTGGACGCGGCCTGGCTGAGGGGCTGATCAAGCCAATCAGCGGTCTGCGCGGCCTGTCGGTGCTGCCTGCTGGTACGCCTGTACCCAATCCGCAGGAGCTGCTGGCTCGGCCCCAAATGACGCAACTGCTGCAAGCCCTTGATGAGCAGCATGACCTGCTGGTGTTTGATGCGCCAGCTACATCGCAGTGCAGTGACGGACTTCATGTGGCGGCACACTGCGGCGCCGCCGTGCTGCTTGCACGCCGTGACGTGTCATCGCTGCCACGGCTGCTGCAACTCAGTCAGGGACTGCGCGACTTGGGGGTGCGGGTGCTGGGAACCGTCTTGCGCGAGTCCTGACCATGCAGGCGTGGCCGCGCATCCTGGAGCGCCTGCGGCATATCCCCGATGAAGCGGCCGTGTCGGCCCTGCTGCGCCGCCTTCACCACATGGCAGACGGTGGTGGTGGACCGCGAGTGCTGGCTTTTGTCAATGCGCACGCGCTCAATCTGGCAGCGACGCAGCCGCAGTTTGCACACGCGTTGCTGACCACGGATATGCTCTTGCGCGATGGCAGTGGCCTGGCCTGGCTGCTGGGGCGTTACGGCCAATCGCCCGGGCTGAACATGAACGGCACCGATTTTGTGCCGCGTCTGCTGCTGGCCTGCGATGGTCTTCCGACAGCGGTGCTGGGAACACGTGACCCGTATCTGACCGTGGGTTTGCAGCAGATTCAGCGTCAATGGATGCCGCACAGCACCTTATGGGGCGTGGATGGCTTTCAGGAGTCGTCGGCCTATCTGGAACTGCTGCGGCAACGCAAACCGGCGCTGGTGCTGTTGGGGATGGGTATGCCGCGTCAAGAGCAGATGGCTCAATGGCTCAAGCAGCATGTCTCGCACGGCTGTCTGATCGTCTGTGTGGGTGCCTTGATTGACTTCATGGCCGGACGTACGCGCCGTGCCCCACCAGCCTGGCGCCGCGCCGGGCTGGAGTGGCTGTGGCGGCTGGCGCAAGAACCCAGGCGG
>JBILUT010000124.1:0-5278 GCA_044370875.1 Polaromonas sp.
CACGCCGCGGCTGACGCTGCCGATGGCCTGCACCCCATCGGCCCCCACCTTGGTGACCCAATCGCCGCGACCGATGCGCATGAAGGCCTCATCATTGCGGCCTGTCCCAGAAACCAGATCTGGATGGCTGCGCATGGCCTGCGACAGCCGCGCCAGGCTGCTGCCCAGCACTGGGCTGGCGGTGCCGGCGGCCAGCCGGGCATAGCCTAAAGCCAGATGAGACAGCGGTACCGCATAGTTGGGCGCCGAACAGCCGTCGGTGCCGGCGGCCATTTGCGCATCGGTGACAGAAAGCGCCTGCTTGAGAGATTGCACGATGGCTTGTTGCAGCGGATGGTCGGGTGACAAGTAGGTGTCCAGCGGCAGCCCATGCTGCACGCAGTAGGCCAGAAAGCCGGCATGTTTGCCGCTGCAGTTGTGATGGCGCTCGTCATAGGGTCCACCGGGTCCTTTGACGTTCAGTTCGACGAAGTAGGGCGTGTGGCACCCGCACTGCAGGCGTTTGTAGCCCATGCGCGAGGCGGTCAACAGTCGATCAACCTGCGCCACATGACGATCTTCGCCATTGTGGGAGGCGCACAGCAGGGCCAGCTGGCTTGAATCGAGCTGGAAGTGTTCGATACCGCCCTGCTTTACAAAGGGCAGGGCCTGAAAGGGCTTGAGGGTCGAGCGCGTGAAGGTTAGCTGCGACGGGTTGCCGGCGCTGGCCAAAAGGCGTCCGCCGGCATCGACCACGGCCACCGCGCCGAAGTGCTGGCATTCGGGCACGCCAGCGCGGTCGGTTTGAATCAAGGCAGTCCAGTTCATGGGCGGTATTGTCGGGTCTTCATGCCCCGGCTAAGGATGGACCCACGCTAGCCAGGCCGGGCTTTTACAAAAAATGCAGCCGTCCGAAGACGGCGAGCGCGACTCGATCAGAGGGCCACCGGCTAGAAGCGGGGCAGATCCGGGTGCCTGATCTGGCCAGCCCGCACCAGCATCTTGCCGTATTCGGCGCAGCGGTTGAGCGTGGGGATGACCTTGCCAGGGTTGAGCAGGCCTTGCGGATCAAAGGCACGCTTGATGCCGAACATCTGTTCGTTCTCTTCGGGTGAGAACTGCACGCACATGCTGTTGAGTTTCTCCACGCCAACGCCATGCTCGCCGGTGACCGTACCGCCCATGGCCACGCTGGTTTCCAAGATGTCGGCGCCAAATAGCTCGCAGCGCCGCAGTTGGTCGGCATCGTTGGCATCAAACAGGATGAGCGGATGCAGATTGCCGTCTCCTGCATGGAATACGTTGAGACACTTCAGGCCGTATTTGACCTCCATGTCGGCAATGGCCAGCAGGATATCGGCCAAGCGCTTGCGCGGAATGGTCGAGTCCATGCACATGTAGTCCGGGCTGATGCGGCCCGAGGCCGGAAAGGCGTTCTTGCGGCCACTCCAGAACTTCAGGCGCTGGGCCTCGTCCCGGCTGACGGCAATCGCGGTAGCCCCGGCGCCGCGCAGCACGGCACTCATGCGTTCGATCTCCTCAGCCACCTCTTCGGGCGTGCCATCACTCTCGCAGAGCAAGATGGCTGCCGCGCTCAGGTCGTAGCCGGCGTGCACAAAGTCCTCGACTGCGGCGGTCATTGGGCCGTCCATCATCTCAAGGCCCGCAGGAATGATGCCTGCGGCAATCACAGCGGCCACGGCTTCGCCGGCTTTGCGCACGTCGTCGAAGCTGGCCATGATGCAGCGCGCCAGCTGCGGCTTGGGCACCAGCTTGACGGTCACTTCGGTGGTGACCGCCAACATGCCTTCGCTGCCAATGGCCAGGCTGAGCAGGTCATAGCCCGGGGCATCGAGAGAGGTGGCGCCCAATTCAAGGGGTTCGCCCTCCATGGTGTAACCCTTGACCTTGAGCACGTTGTGCACGGTCAGGCCGTATTTGAGGCAGTGCACCCCGCCGGAGTTTTCGGCCACATTGCCGCCGATGGTGCAGGCGATCTGGCTCGACGGGTCGGGCGCGTAGTACAGGCCGTGGGGCGCCGCCGCCTCCGAGATAGCCAAATTGCGCACGCCGCACTGCACAGTGGCGGTGCGCGCTAGCGGGTCGATCTTCAGGATGCGGTTGAACTTGGCCAGCGACAAAGTCACGCCCATCCGATGCGGCATGGCACCGCCCGACAGCCCGGTGCCCGCCCCGCGGGCCACCACCGGTACGGCCAGGCGACGGCAGGTTTTGAGCACCGCTTGCACCTGTTCACTGGTCTCGGGCAATGCCACCGCCAGCGGCCGTTCGCGGTAGGCGGTCAGCCCGTCGCACTCGTAGGGGGTGGTGTCTTCCTGGTGCCAGAGCAGCGCATGGCCCGGTAGCACCTCGGTCAGAGCCGCCACCACTTGCGCCTGACGCTGGGCGCGCTCGAGCTGAGCCTGCTGGACCGGGGGGGTGGGTGCGTTCATGATGTCCTTACTTTACCGAAAGGGCCAGGGGGCCGGCGTGAAGTTTTTGGGGGCCGCCTTTGAAACGGTTGCGCGGGCGTGCCCTGACCAAGCGCATCAGCCCCGCGCAGCCTGCCTGAGCCACTGGGCGAAGGCGCTGCATTCCCAGCGGTCCATGGTACCGGTGCGCCAGCACAGGTAGTGGGCGTGCGGGCTGGGGACCGATTGCTCGAACAGGCGGACCAGAGAGCCGTTTTCGAGCCAGGGTGCGCCCAGCTTGAGCCGCACCAGCGCGATGCCCATGCCAGCCGCGGCAGCGTCGCACATCAGCCCGATGTCGTTGAACTGTGAGCCCTCGGCGGGTTCGGGCCAATCCAGCTGGCAGGCGGCAAACCAGGTGCGCCAGGGCTCCAGCGGTGAGCGCAGCAGGGCCTGGCCCTCGAGTTCCTGGGTCGTGTCAAAAGGGCCGTGCTCGCGCACAAAGGCGGGCGAGGCCAGGGGTGTGACTTCGTCCTTCATCAGGCAGTCGTGTTCGACATCGGCATAGCGGCCGCTGCCAAAGCGGATCATCAGATCGGCATCTTCCGCCACCACATCAAGGAGCGGGATAGACACCTGCAAGGTCAGGTCGATCTCTGGGTAAGCGTCGGTAAATTGCGACAGGCGCGGAATCAGGATGGCCCGCGCAAACGTTGGAGTGACAGCCACCCGCAGCTTGCGTTTGCCAGGGGCTGCACTTTGTCCGGCCACGCCGGGAAACTTTTGCAGGGTGGCCAGGCCCTCGCGCACATGGGCCAAGTATTCAATGCCCTCGGTGGTCAGCGAAAAATCAGCCCGGCCGAACAGCTTGGTGCCCAGAACCTGCTCGAGCTGCCGAACCCGGTGACTGACTGCGCTGGGGGTGACAAACAGCTCGTCGGCTGCCAGGGTGACGCTGCGCAATCGGGCCAGCGCCTCGAAGGTGAGCAGGCACTGGATGGGGGGAATGCGCTTGCTGGCGCTGGCAGGGCCGGCCATGCGCCTGCCTACTTGAAGATCACGGTCTTGTGGCCGTTGAGCAGTACCCTGCGCTCGCTGTGCCACTTGACTGCGCGGGCCAGTACCAGGCTTTCGGTATCGCGACCCAGCGTGGTCAGGTCTTCGACCGTCCGGCTGTGCTCGACCCGCGCCACATCCTGCTCGATGATCGGGCCCTCGTCCAGATCGGAGGTGACGTAGTGCGCGGTCGCTCCGATGAGTTTGACCCCGCGCGCATGGGCTTGGTGGTAGGGCCGCGCACCCTTGAAGCTGGGCAAGAAGCTGTGATGGATGTTGATCGCCCGGCCAGACAGCTTGCGGCACAGATCATCAGAGAGGATTTGCATATAGCGCGCCAGCACCACCAGTTCGGCCCCTTCGCTGGCCATGATTTCATATTGCCGAGCCTCGGCGGCAGCCTTGGTGGCCGCGGTCACTGGGATGTGGTGAAAGGGCACGTTGTAGCTGGCGGCCAGTTGGTAGAAGTCGCGGTGGTTGGAGACGATGGCCCGCACATCAAGCCTGAGTAGCCCGGACTTCCATCGAAACAGCAGGTCATTGAGGCAGTGCCCTTCCTTGCTGACCATGATCACGGTGCGCATCGGCTCGCCAGCGTTGTGCAGCTGCCATTGCATGTCAAAGCCCTGCGCCATCTGGGCCAACTCCTGGCGCAGGGTTTCCAGCGGCATCTCGCAGCTAAAGGCCACGCGCATGAAGAACAAGCCGGTGGCGTCCTCGTCCTTGTCGTCGGCGTATTGCGCCGCATCCAGGATGTTGCCGCCGCGCTGAAACAGGAAGCCTGAGACGGCATGCACGATCCCCGGCCGGTCGGGACAGGAGAGGTTGAGGATGTAGGGGCTGGTCATAGTGTCTGATTGTCTCAAATGCGCCTTTCACTTTTTTGCTATGGCTCAAGCCGCTGCAGCGGTGTAAAAATCTTCTCACGAACCGCTTTGGGCGACAGACCACAGGAGACAAGATGGCGTATCCAGACTTCAGCATGGAGCATCAATGGCTCCCCTTCACACCCAATCGCAGTTTCTTCAAAGACCCGCGAGTCTTTGTGGCCGCTGACGGCATGTACTTCACCACCCACGACGGCCGTCAGGTGATGGACGGCATTTCCAGCCTGTGGTGTGTTGGGGCTGGCCACAATCGTCGTTCGATCAACGAGGCCATCACCCGGCAGCTGGGCACTCTCGACTACGCCACCGCTTTTCAGGCCAGCAACGACCAGGCTTTCCGCGCCGCGCAGATGATTGCCGATCGGGCCCCCGGCGATCTCAACAAGGTGCTGTTTTGCAACTCAGGCTCGGAGGCTGCCGACACTTCGCTCAAGATTGCGATGGCCTATCACCGGGCGCGCGGCGAAGGACATCGACATGTCTTCATTGGGCGTGAGAAGGGCTACCACGGGGTCAACTTTGGCGGCATGAGCGTCGGCGGGCTGCCAGCCAACCGCAAGGTCTACGGTGCGCAGTTGCTGCCCCGGGTGGACCATGTGCGATTCATTCATGATCCGGTTCATCATGCCTACATTGAGGGCAGCGAGCCGGTCTGGACCGAAGACCCTCTGCTTGAACTTGAGCAGCGCATCTTGCCGCTGCACGACCCCTCTAACGTGGCGGCGATCATCGTCGAGCCGGTGGCTGGCAGTGCCGGTTGGTACATCCCACCGCGCGGCTACCTGCAGCGCCTGCGCCAGATCTGCGACAAGCATGGCATCTTGCTGATCTTTGACGAGGTCATTACCGGCTTTGGCAGGCTCGGGGTGAATTTCGGCGCCGACTATTTCGGGGTGGTGCCCGACATGATCAACTTTGCCAAATGCGTCACCAATGGCGTCATTC
>JBILUT010000230.1:0-3604 GCA_044370875.1 Polaromonas sp.
GATCAACGGAATGGCCAGACTGCCCGCCCGGCCGCTGTCGCGTGCAATGCGAGGCACATCAAACAGCTCCACCTTGCAGGTGCCGATGATGGATTGGGCCGATTCCTTGGATATGAGACCCGCCTGCGCCTGTGCAGCCGCCAGGGCCGCCTCAAAGCGCAACATCGCCGCCACAAACTCACGATCACCCCAGGCACTCATCATCTCGGGGGTCGACAGAAATGACTCAAACACGCTGCTCATCGGTCAAAGCCTCCCCAGGCGGCGCGGCGGCCGCGCCACGCGGCATGCTGGGCCCTTCGACGGCCGTCCGAAAACCGCAAGGGCCCTGTCTCAAGCCCGGTCATACGCCCTCCGCAGCTTGAGCTGGTTGGGCAGTGGCACCGAGCGCTGCAGGACATCTTCGGCCAGCCACAGCGCCGAGCGCCAGGCCCGCTGGGCCACCGTCGGCAAGGGCAGCTGCTGGTAATCATCATTGAACACTTCGAAGCTGTAGTCGCCGCGATAGCCCAGGGCATGGAGCTTGGCCACCAGGGCCGCCAGGTCGGCACTGTGCACCCCCTCGCCGGGAAACACCCGAAAGTGCCGGGCGGTGGCAATGCGCTCCTCGACCGACTTGATCTCCGTCCACATGAAATCGGCCAACTGCACCAGAAACACCTTGTCCGGATCGATCAGATCGAGTTCATCAAGGGGCGTCTTGGTGGCAAACAGGTGAAAGCTGTCCAGCCCCAGGCCCAGGTTGGGCATGTCGGCTCGGCACACGATATCCCAGGCCTGCGGAAATTCTTGAACCGTGCGACCCCAGGACAGTGCCTCGTAAGCCACCCGTATGCCCTTGGGAATGGCCAGCATGGCGAGCTTGCGCAGATCGCGCGCCAGATCGTCGGCCTGGCTGCCGGCATGAACAGAGGTCGACGAACAAACCAGCAGCACCCGTGAACCCAGTGCGCTGCACATCTCGAGCATGGACTTGGCGATGTCCATCTTGTAGTCGTGCAGATGGCCGGTCAGCCCTTCAAAATCGCGCAGTACCTGAAAGCCGGTCACCCGCAACCGGCTGGCCCGCACCGCGGCAACGGCCGCATCGAGCCCCTCCGGGTGACCGACGATGTCACGGGCCGAGAGCATGATCTGCGAGAAGCCCGCCTCGCGCACGGCCCTGAGCTTGGCCTCCAGCGGACCGGCCAACGAGATGGTGTCCATCCCGAAGTCCCTGATGTTGTTGCTGAAGTCCATCTCAAGTCCTGTCGTCGTGGACCAACTCAAAACTGACGCTGCCCAACCAGGTGCGGGAGAGCGCACCGCGGGCCTCGGTGTGCACCGCCTTCGATTGCACAAATTCCACGCCGCGGCGGCTCAGCTCGGCCACGGTGGCCAAGACATCGGCCGTGCCCAAGCCCACCCGCTGCAATTTTTCGTCGCCCTCTACGTCCAGCAGACCCGCTTCCGGTTCGATCAGCTGGATGTAAAAGCGCGATGCCACCGGGCACGGGCTCTGCAGGATGCGGCCCTTGGGCAAGATGCCAAATCGCTGCTCGGCCGGCAATTGAGAAAAGCCAAACAGCTCACGATAAAACTCGGTCCAGTCATCGGAACGCTCGTTGCCGATGTACTGCACCACCCCAAAAAAATGCAGACCTGCAATGGCCGGGGGGTGCTGATCCACCCCCGGGATCGGCACAAAGTCGACGTCGTAGATCGAGAACTTGTCGTACCGGTCGACAAAGTAAATGCGGCTCGCACCCACCCCATGAATGGCCGGAATGTTGAGCTCCATCACCTCCACATGGGTGGGCACCGCCCAGGCGCCGCGCTCCAGGGCGCGCCGATAGGCCGCACCGGCATCGCGGACCCGCAGGGCCACAGCGGCCAAGCGAGGCCGGTCCTCGGCCTCGTTGCCCGAGGACACCGTCACCCCGTGCGCATTGACGATGACATTGATACCGCCTTGACGGTAGAGCATCACCTCACGCGATCGGTGCCGCGCAATCGGCTTGAAGCCCATGGACTCAAGCACCTGACCCAAGGCCTGGGGCCTGGCGCTGGCGTACTCAATAAACTCGATGCCGTCCATGCCCAGGGGGTTGTCGACCTCGGCGATGTTTTCTCTCTGCTCGGCGTAGGCGGTGGTCATGGCTGTTCCTTGCGATGAGACCCTCAATGGGTAGCAATGTAGCGCCCAAAGCCCAATTTAGACACAATGAGGCTCACAATTGGGCGATTAACGTACACTTGTTGTCGATCATCGAACCAATAAAGGGTTGTCCCTGATCCATGACACAAACCCCGCCAGATCCTGGTTCCCCCCCGCTGCAGCGTCGCGACTGGATCGCCGGGCTTGAGAAGGGCTTGGACGTCATGTCATGTTTTGACGCGGATCATTCACGCCTGAACGCCAGTGAAGTGGCCCAGCGCTGCGGCATCACGCGAACGGCGGCACGCCGCTATCTGCTGACCTTGCAACACCTGGGTTTCGTCGCCGGGGACGGCAGGCTGTATTGGCTCACGCCGAGGGTGCTTAGGCTGGGGCAGGCCTATCTGGAGTCAGCCCGCCTGCCCCGGGTGGTGCAACCTTATCTGCAGCGGGTAACCGCTGGCACACAGGAAAACGCGTACGTGAGCGTGCTCGATGGCAACGAGATCGTCTTCATTGCCCGCAATGGATCCAACCGCGCCATGAACATCGGTTACGTCATGGGCGCACGGGTCAAGGCCGAGGTCACCGCGGCAGGTCTCATGCTGCTGGCCATGCGCGAGCCCGACTGGCTCGAGCAATGGCTGTCCACGCACACGCTGAGCACCTACACGCCCTACACCATCAACAGCAAGGAACGCCTGAAGGTGGAACTGGCAAGGGTACGCGCGCAAGGTTGGGCGCTGTCCGAGCAGCAGTTGGACTTGCACTTTCGCGGCATCGCCGTCCCGATGCGAGATCGCCACGGACAGGTGCAGGCTGCGCTATCAGTGACCATGCCGATGGGGTTTGAGTCCTCCCGGGATGCGGTCAACCGGGTGCTGGGGGTGCTCAACGAGACCGCGCAAGCCATGCGCCAATTGCTGTAGCCCGCCTGCAAAGCCCCGCCGTTTGCGGAGCCTCTTGGGGACCGATCACGCCCCCTGCAACAGTTGCCACACGCGCGCTGGCGTCAGCGGCATCTGCAGCTTGGCAGCGAGCTGCGGACGACCGGCGCGGCCAAGCGCATCGGCCACCGCATTGACGACGGCGGGTGTGGCGCCGATGGTGCCCAGCTCACCCACACCCTTGACCCCCAGCGGGTTGTTTTTGGACGGGATGCTCTGATCCATCTCGGTCTTGAAGTCCGGGCTGTCATCTGCACGCGGTGCGGCATAGTCCATCAGGCTGCCGGTCAGTAACTGGCCGCTCTGGTCGTCGTAGACCACCGATTCAAGCAGCGCCTGACCAATGCCCTGGACCGCGCCACCGTCAAGTTGTCCGCGCACGATCGTCGGATTGACCACACGACCCACATCGTTGACCGAGGCATAGGCCACCACCTGGACCTGACCGGTCGAGGGATCGAGTTCGATCTCGGCGATGTGACAGCCGTTGGGCCAACTCGGCCCAGACGCGGCACTGGTT
>JBILUT010000125.1:0-5274 GCA_044370875.1 Polaromonas sp.
GATAGCCGAGCTGTCGCTGCATCATGGCGCAGGTGCGATCGATCCCCGGTGTATTTCCCTGCATGCGTAGCAATTGCAGAGCATGGTGCATGGGAGCCAGCGGGTTACGAAGCTCATGGCTGAGCCTTGTCAGGAACTCCGACTGGTGGCCGTTCGTACGCTTGAGCTGGTCAATCACTTGCTCGGCAGGCAGGCTCAGACTCCGCAGGGGTCTTCGCGAACTGGCGTTCTGTTGGGGGCTGTACATCATGGGTGTCCTGCGCATCTCTGTCCGAATTGGACCCCATTGGTGTTGCCCGACGGGTGTGTCAAGCGTCATGCAGGTGTAAGCGGATGTAAGCGATCTGATGTCTGATGCGGCTTGCGGAGGCTCCACAGCCCAAGCGCTTAACCGCGTCGCGGCATGCGCCAGGGCAGCATGCCCTGCACCAGCGGATTGACCAGACGAGGGACGTCGAGGCTTTCGTGAAAGCAGGTCACAGACTCACCGAGCAACTGGCTCTTGAGCACGCAGCGCTGGTAGAAGGGCGTGTCTTCCAGTTGTTCGACAACGCTGACGGGGCCATCGCTGCGCATGCGCCGATTAATCAGCCAGCCCGTGCGCGGCAGCCTTTGCTGGGGCGGGGCAGTCAGTGTCAGCACTTGGCCATTGGGCATGAAGCGAAGTGCCAGCACATGACCGGCCGGGTCTTCGGGTTCGATGTCATAGAGGACAACGGTGCTGCCGTCTTTAAGATCGCCGCGCGACCAGTCCCAGTGCCGAAAGCCCCGCTCAATCGGCTCGTCGCCCTCGTTGGAGTCCAGATAGGCTTGGCCTTGCCAGTTCAGTGCTGGTTGTTGCAGCGAGACCTCGATCCGGGCTCGGGGTGCAATCGGCCCCCACCGGTGGCGGCCACAGGCCTGCAGCGGCGTTGAAAATGGAAACAGGCGATGCGGATAGACACGCACCTGTCCGCGAATCCGGTGCGGGATGGGCATGCCCACCTCATCGATGTCGATCGTCAGGCTTTGGCCGTTCCAATGGAGTTGACTGGGCCCGATGAGAAAGTCAGTGGCTGTGCGGGCGCAGTGGCGGGCGCCTCGCTCGGTCATGCTCCATCGCCGGGCAGACCGACCGTACAGCGCCACATTGAGCGCGCAGTGGTTCATCGGATCGGCTGCGCCACGGCGGCGGGCCCAGGCGTAGTAGGGCGAGAAGACACTGCCCACAAAGGCGATCAGCGTCAGGCCATGGGTGCCATCGTCGCTCAGGGCATCGACATACCACCAGAGGTAGCCACCGGGTGCAAGCGCTTGGTCAAAGCGGGGCTGGCCATCAGGGCCGCGGCCGCCAGATGGCCCGACAGGGCTGCCATCGGAACTCCCGGCCCCGGATGTACGCTGCCCCCGGCCAGGTACAGCCCCGGTATCGGGCTGGTCGAGCCCGGTCGGCCGAAGGCCGACATCCACCCGTGCGTCGCCTGGCCGTAGAGCGCCCCCCCGGTGGCCGGGAAGAGCCGATGAAAGTCCCGCGGCGTGGTCCGCAGAACCTGATGGGGCTGGGGCTGCAGGCTCAGTCCGCAGCGGCTCAGCAGGTCGAAGGCGGTCGTCTGGCATTGCTCAATATCCTCATCAGTGTGCTTGTCGGCAGGCACATCCCCCCGCGCTGGCGCATTGACCAGACACAGCAATCGTTCGGCCCCCTGTGGCTCATGACCGGTTCCCCGGTCTTGTGCGCACAGGTAAACCGTGGGTCGGCGTGGTAGGCGGCCAGCGCGGAAGATATCCTCAAACTCGCTGGCGTAGTCATCTTGAAAGAAGACGTTGTGCCGATCCAGTGCCAATCCGCGGGCCGGTGCGTGGATCGACCAGGTCAGCGCCGATAACGATCGCTGCGCTGCCCGTGCTGGGGCGGCGGACCGCGCGCCCTGGCCCAGCAAGCCACTGCGCAAAGCCGCCAGGTCGCCATTGAAAATCACGCTGTCGGCATCGATCTGCTGGCCATCGGCCAGGCGCACCCCGCGGACCCGCCCTGCATGGATCACGATTTCCGCGCAGTGGCAGCCCAGGTGCAGCTGCGCCCCGCGTGACTGCGCCAGGCGCGCCAGACACAGAGCCAGTTCATGCATGCCACCATCGACAGACCACACCCCCTCAAGTTCAACTTGGGCGATCAGCATCAGCGTGGCAGGTGCTTGCCACGGCGATGAGCCGCAATAGGTGGCGTAGCGGGCAAAGAGCTGGCGAAGTCGCGGGTCGCGGAAGTGCTGGCCCAGGCTGTCCCACAGACTGCGCATCGGTCCGATTCGTGCCAGCGTGGCCAAACCGCGGGCGCCCAGCGCGCCGCCCATCGAGGTGAAGCTGGGTGCACAAGAGCGGATGAAGGGGCCTTCCAGGGCCAGGTAGACCTCCCGCGCAGTCCGACAGAAGTGCTCGAAGCGTCGTGCCTCCTGGGCGCCGGCGAAGCGACCAACGGCATCGAGCGAACGCTTTGGATCGGCATACAGATCCAGGCTGCTTGCGCCGTCCCAAAAGTGACGCGCCAGCACGCTCAGCGGCGTGAGCCGCAGCTGGTCATCAAGCCGGGTGCCAACCCGGCCAAGGATTTCATCGAAGACCCAGCGCATCGTCATCACCGTGGGGCCGCTGTCAATGGCGGCCCCATCAACGCGGGGCTGTCGCATCTTGCCCCCAGGCGCATCTGCGGCTTCGAGCACGGTCACCTGCAGGCCCTGGTGAGCCAGTTCAAGGGCGCTGACCAGGCCGGCTATCCCGGCACCGATCACGACCACGCGGTGATCAGGCATGGACGGGCTCGTCGTGTAGCTCCTGCGGGCTCGGCCATTGGCCCCGGCTGTGCAGCACCCGCATCCGAACGAACATGGACTCTGAGAAATACCCCTTGCTGTAGGCGTGCTCAATGGCTTTGCGGTGTGCGCCGCCCAGGGAGTAGGCCAGCATGGAGGCGGTGTCCTCCCACAGGCTGAAGGTGCACTGTCGCACCAGCGGTGCCTCGCCCAGACCCATGGCCAGCAGGCAGCCCGGACTTCGGCGCAGGTCCTGCTGCGTGGCCGGCGCCTGCTTCCAGAAGGCCATGGCTTTGGCCGGGCGAATGCTGGCGCGGGTTAGCGCGGCCAAGAACTGTGGTCGCGGCTCGGCCTCGATCAACTGCGGCAGGGGCGAGGGCAACGGACTGGGATCCCAGGCCTGACCATCCCAGGAACCGCGGGACGACTCGACCGACATCAAGCCGCACCAGAAACGGGCTGATCGGTCACGAAAGGCAGTCACCATGGGGCCGTCCATAAAGGCCATCGCGTTCTCGGCCTGATCGAACAGGGCAATCACACCCTGATGGGTGCTGCTCGGGCGCAGCGTGAAGCCGCCATTGCTGCCGCTGCCCATGATCTTGCCGAACAGAAGTCCAGGTATGTCCCTCAGGGCTGAAGCCCCTTGCATCAGGCGCAGCCAGCCCCAGCGCCGGTGCGAGCGCTGGTAATCGAGCAGCACCACCACCAGCACGCCGCTGAGGGGTTTGGGCGGGTCGCTGGCAAGTGCGCTCATGGTTTTAAATAAAAAAAAGAGCCGGGGCGTTATGATCGCCCCGGCTTGAAGAGCAAGACCTTACCGCTGTGCCGCAGGAGCGGCAGCGGAGGCTTGCAGGGCAGCTTTTGCAGCCTTGACCGGGGCGGTGAGCGTGGTGTCGCGCCCCAGTTCAGGATGGTCCTTGAGCATGCCGGCGCCGAACAAGGGCTTGTAGGCACCCTGGTGGCAGGTGGCGCAATTGAGCTTGGCGACATCACCCAGTTCGCCCTTGCGATGGGCCGGGAAGACATCGGTCAGCGGCTCGAGGTAACTCAAGTTCAGATCGCGGGCCATGCGTATGCCGTGCCAGGCGGTCACCCGCTGGGGCGGCCCGCCCTCCCATTTGGCGATGCTCCGGGTGTTGTGGCAGTACGTGCAGTTAACCCCCAGCGAGGCGGACATGTGCATCATCAGGCTGTAGGTCCACTCTGCCTGCTTGATCGACTGTCGATTGCCCGAGGGCAGGGCCGTGTCGCCATTGACCCGGATTTCCTCCTTGCCCAGCAGGAAGGGCGTGAACGGATCGTTGGGCAGCGAGCTCAGGCCCACGGTTTTGGCCGGACTGTTCTGACCCGCGGTATCGCCAATGAAATTGGCACCGCGGGGCGCGTTGTTGGCGGTGAACCAGATCTCCTTGGGGACTGGCTGTCCACGGTGGCAGGTGTAGCAGGTCACCCCGGTTTGTCCGACGTGGTTCTTCCAGTCGGTGTTGATGTGCTGCGTCATCTCCACCATTTTTCGGGCAACCACCTTGGTGTACTTGCTGTCCTCGGCCAGGTTGGCCGGGTTGTGGCAGTATGCGCAGCCTTGCTCGGGTGCGATCCAGGCCGTCATATTGGTCATCAGGCGGGTGAATTGCCCCACGCTGAGGTCCCCGAGCACCTTCACGTTCTTATAGACCTGGCCGGCGCGCGGACCGTCGTCGGGCAAGGGGGGCGAACTCTCAGGAACTTTGTTGTCTTCAATCTGCTGCTCCACAGCGCGCGGGTTGTAGACCTGCACCATGCCGGTTCCGGCATAGCCATGCTGGACGCTGGTCATGGGCGGCCGCTCGCAGCCGGTGAGTAAAACCAGCGAAGCCAGGCCGGCCAGGCGGACCATGGAAGAAAGAGAAGTCATGCTCATGGCTTGGCTCCAGTCGGTGCGGCCTGCAAGGCCGGGTCAGTGACGGCCGGGAAGACATCGGGGTAGGGCGGTGCCACTCCGTGTTTAACGGCCCAGAGATACCAGTTATCCACCACGGTGCCGGTCAGCAAGATGCCAATGCCGCCGGTCAGCGTGGTCAGCACCGCGAACCACCAGGCCCAGCGGTGAATCGACTCCATGGTGGCGTTAAAGCCCATGGTCCAGCGCCAGAACAGGGCGGCCCGCTCGCTGGCCGTGCCGCGATCGACGATTTGTTCAATCTCGCGTTCGCCGCCATACCGACCCACCGCCAAAATCGTGGCGCCGTGCATGGCAAACAGCAGGGCTGAGCCGTAGAGGAAGGCGATCGACAGGGCGTGGAAGGGGTTGTAGAACAGGTTGCCGTAGCGCAGCGAGAAGGCCGCGGTCCAGTCCAGGTGCGGGAAGATGCCGTAAGGCACCGCCTCGCCCCAGCTACCCATCAGGATGGGGCGGAACAGACCAAGCACCAGGAACAGCCAGATCGCCGACAGGAAGGCATAGGGAATGTGCATCCCCAGCCCCAGCTCGCGGGCTCGCCGCCAA
>JBILUT010000126.1:0-5258 GCA_044370875.1 Polaromonas sp.
GGCGTGCGATCAGTTCTTCTTTCAATTCCTCCGGCGGCCGAAGCCGCTGTTCCGAGGGGTCCGGCATCTTCCAATAGGCTTGCGAGCGTACCGGCTTGCCATTCTCGACGACCATAAAGTGCGCCGGTGGTAAACGCTCGACCCCCTGGAAAGCTGACTCACGCCCCACGACGTAGCCGAAGGTCAGGTAGTGATGGATGCTCTCCAAGTTAGGCTTTCTGGGAAAGCCGGGCCATGTGAGCAGCGCCTTGACTTCAGAACCGAATGCGAAACCTTCCGGCAGGACCGCAAATGCAAGCGGCTTTTCGCCGAAACGGTCCCGCGCTAGGATAAGGCGGCCACAACGGTCATCCCAGATCGCGATCGCAAACATGCCAACGAGACGTGAAAAAACCCGCTCCCCCCAGCGTAGGTAGCCCTGGAGGATGACTTCGCCATCGCCGTCGCTGCGGAAGGTGTATCCGCTTGTGACGAGTTCCCTGCGCAACTGGCGGAAGTTGTATATCTCTCCATTGAAAATCAGGTGCACTGCCGCCTGCTCGGCATGGATTGGTTGGTCGGATGCCTCGGTGGTATCGATGACCGCCAACCGAGCATGGGCAAGCATGACCTGATCGTCAGCCCAGGAGTAAAGGCCGTCGGGGCCCCGGTGTTCAATGATCCTGGCCATTGCTTGGCCACGCCGCTTCAACTCGTGCGCCGCCACCGAGCCTCGGATCGCGAGCTGGAAACCTGCTATGCCACACATGGGTTCAGGTGTCCGCGAGAGCGGATCGCCCAATCTGGTGTCTTGTTGACCCGGGGAGGACTGCCGATCCGTGCTGCCGCAGTGGAAGCGCGGCGCCGGGGCTCAAAGCGGGAAAATAGGCCTGCAACGTCGCGGCCACCATCGCCTGTATCGAGAATCGGCCGGCTACGAACTCCGGCGCTCGCCGGCGCACCGCTTCTCGCCAGTGGCAGTCCTCGATGATCATCAACAGCTTATCGGACATCTGGTCGGCTGTAGCTTCAGGAATAGCGAACCCCGTTATGCCTTCCATCAGCACCTCGGCGGCACCACCGACGCGGGGCACCACCACACCGAGACCGAGGCTCTGCGCCTCGAGCAGGACATTGGGAAGGCCCTCGTGGCGTGAGGTCAGCAGCACCGCGTCCATGGCTGCAAACCACCTTCCAATGTGTGCCTGCAATCCCGGAAAGTGAACGCGGTCAGAAAATCCGTTCAGCCGTGCAAACTCAATCATCTTTTGAAGAAAGCGCCCCTCCCCGCAAACCACAAAATGGGCATCAAGACGCCGCTTGGCAACCTTCCAGGCCGTCTCCATCCACAAGAGGGGCCTCTTCTCCTCGGACATGCGGAAAACGCCCCCTACGACCACTGCTTCCATGGGGATGCCCAGCGCCTGCCGAACTGCGAAGCGCGCACCTCCCTCTGCTTCCTGGCGCAAAGCTTCAAACTCAAGGCCGTTATACACCACCTGGATGGATTGTGGCGTGATGCCTAGCCACTCGGCGTAATCTGCCGCGCCGGCCACGCTGTTGTTCAGCATATGGACGTTGGGCAACTGGAGCATCTGACGATATGCGCGCTGCATCCATCGACGAAGGCGCCGCCGCGGATTGTCGGGCCGCACGCTGCGCGTGCCCAGCAAGACTTTCGGCACTCCTGCAAGAGCGGCTGCAATCGACACAGCAAGGCAAGTCATGTCCTGCCACGCATGGACCACCTCGGGCCGAAGCCTCCGGAACTCAGAGACCCACCATGCCACCGGCCCCATATCCGCGGGCAGTCGACGCAGGATTTCACGATTTGCCATCACCACTGGATCGGACCAAGCCTGCTCAAGTTGTTCTTCCGTCAAATGGTGAATGGGCACACGCGCCTCCCGTATTGCCGACGCGTAGAAGTCGCGACCGAGGCGATGGTCGAGAGATTGGCAGCAGACATGCACGCTTTCGATTTGCTCGTGCTGCGAGAGACCGGTCGCGGTCGCGGCCACCTGCCTTTCCGCCCCGCCTGCCGCAAGGGAGCTCGTTACAAGCACCACGCGACGCGGGATTACCTGGTACGTTGGTGCTTCAGCAGCCGACACCACTGTTGCCTTGAACAGTTGCTCGGGAATGAGGGGCCCAAGGTCAGGGCCCTGCATGACCGCAGTCGGATCCGGGTGACCGACGAACTCTAGGGTCTCGATAACGTCTATGAGCTCGAGGGCCAGCGCCCAATCTGAGGGCGAGTTCTCGCGAGCGGCTGCGAGCACCTTCAGCGCCGCGCTGAAGCGGCCATGCCTCGCCAGATAGCGGCCGTATGCGCGAAGCACATTTGCGGAGCACGGGTCAGCCTCCACTGCTGCGCGATAGGCAGCGTCGGCCAATTCGATGAACTCAGCTCGGTCCAGCATCGAGGCATAGGCGTATAGGGCCTCTGCGCTTTGACCGAGGCTTGCCCGGGCATTGGCGTACTCTGCCAGTGCCTCGGACTCCCGGTCTGCATTGGCGAGTGCGCTGACCAACTCTGTCCACGCAGCGTATTGCCTCGGGTCGACGGCCAGCGCCTGGCGCCACAGGGCGATCGCTTCATCCAGCTTTCGCTCGCGAGCGAGGGATCCCGCAACGGCCATGATCGCACCGACGTCTCGTGGATTGGAAACTAGTTGGTCGCGGTACAGTGCGGCGGCTTCTTCATTCATGCCCATCTGGGTCAGGACACGGGCCAGCAGATCGGTTGCATCCGCGCCCTTGCTGGTGGCTTCACGCCAGGTCTCAGCGACGGGCCGCGCCTCCTGCCACCGCTGCTCTGCGTAAAGGCGGCGCGCCTTGGTCGCTAGGGCGACGACCGACATCGGATCCAACAGCAAAGCGCTTTCCAAGTCCGCCTCTGCTTCCTTCAGGCGTTTCTGGCTGTGCCGAAGGGAACTCCTAAACATCAACGGATCCACAGCCAATGGCGCTTTATTGACCCAGCGGTTCGCAAGTGACTCGGCTTCCTGCAAGGTCTCACGTGACTTCCCCATGTAGCGCGCCGCCTCAGCAAGGACCCTCACATCCTCCGGTGCCACTTGCGCCGCACGCAGGTACGCCGCTGCGGCCCGTTCAGGCTCGTTGCGGCGATGGTACAGACGGGCCAGCCAGATCCAGGGCTCCCAGTCTTCCAGGGCCTCGTCTGCGTGGCCCAGCTTCTCCAGGGAATCTGCCAGCGACCGGAGAGCTTCGGCGTGGGTGGGACTGATCGCGACGCAACGTCTCCAGGCACTGGCGGCAAGGGCATGGTCCGATGTAGATGTCGCAGCCCGGGCGAGTTCCAGGTGATGGCCGATGGAGTCTGGATGCTCTTCGCAGAGTGCCTGTAAGACCTCCACGGCCGCGCCTACTTGCTGATCGGCGATCAGCAGCCTAGCCATTTCGACCCTCAGCAGGCCAGACTCTGGGCGGAGGGCGATCAAGTCTTCCAAGACACCAAGGGCAGACTTTCTCTCACCGGCTGCAGTCAGCAGCCGCAGCAGCGCGTAGCCTGCCTCTTCTGAGGCCGGGTCGTTAGAGAGGACCGCCCGCCAAGCATCCACCGCCCTCATATCCCCCAGTGTGTGCAGCGCCCGCGCTCTGCCGAGACGCGCCTCTGCACTCTGCGGTTGTTGCTCTGACAGTAGTTGGTACGCATCTCTTGCCAGCGCGTACCACTCCAGCTTCTGCAGGCACCTGCAAATCTGGATCAAGGGTTCTGCCCGCGCGATGGACTGACCGTACAAGATGAGCCATTCGGGCAAGGCCCGCTCCAACTGGCCCGAGCGCATCAACCAGCGCGCAAAGTCGAGCCTCGTGGGATACAGCCAGGGGTCTGCCTCGACGGCCAGGCAATACCATCGATACGCAGCTTCGTGCTGATCCGCGGCTGTAAGCAGCTTCGCCAATGCCAGGGCAATCTGGGGCGAACTGGGAAAGTTCTCGAACCCGGCCTCAAGCTGCGCCAATGCGCCTGCGATGTCGCCATCTGAGGCCATCTTTTGCGCCCCCATGACCAAAGCTGCAGTTGCTGCGGAACTGGCGCGCCCATGCGGTGAAGGTGGTGGGGTAGTCGGTCGAACCTCCGCCGGAATATCGATGGCAGCATAGAGGTCCGTAAGTCGGCTGGTGAACAGAGCGGTGCGTGCGCCAAGATGTTCGTCCACACGGACCGGCCTGCCCGAGGCCTTTGGAACGCCAACCGCAAGAACCCGGTCACCAGACAACCCGCAGCGCACAAGCGCACGCATAGCTTTTCGAGATGGGTCGGGCAACCGCTTGGCCTGTGCTGCCAACCTCCAGGCCTCCTCGACGTCGCCTGAGGCGAGCTTTTGGCAAGCGCTAAGCGCTACTCGTAAGGGTTGGCTGTCGTCAGAGGGAGCGCCCATCTCGAGCAGCACGACTGCTTCATCCAGTTTGCCCAGTTCGATCAATGCCGCAGCGGCGCTCAACGCTGCATCACCGCTGGCCGCTGAATCTGCAGGGATTGACCTAAACCAAGTCAATGCCTTTGCCGTGAGTCCAGCTCGCGCGGCAGCCTCAACGGCAAACAAGCGCCAATTAGGCCACTGGGGTCCGAACTCGATGGCTACCTCCCAGGCGCTGACAGCGGCGGCCCAGTCACCGGCCCGCCGCGCCACGATAGCGCGCTCGGCCCAGGACCGGGCTACCTGTCGGCTGTTCTCGGCCATGGTTTACGCCGCCACGCTACAGAGAAGTGGTCGCGCAAAACTGAACACGGCTATAGGTGGAGGAGCTGCTCCGATGGGCGAGGATAGAGCCCGTGTTTTCAGGACCACAGAAATTGAGTAGAAGACCACGCCGGAACCACTCACCGGCTTTCAAGGCCAAGGTGGCGATAGCAGCCTTGGGCGACGACGAGTCGATTGCGAACATCGCGCACAAGCACGACGTGCACCCCAGCCAAGTCACCGACTGGCGGCGGCAACTGTTGGAGCGAGCTTCCACCATCTTCGACGCTGCGGCCGAACCGGCGCAGCCAGCTGTGGACGTCAAGGCGCTGCATGCCAAGATTGGCCAGTTCACGCTGCAGAACGAATTTTTTAAAGGGCTTGCTCAAGACCGCGTAGGCGGTCCCTACGGTCCGCAAGGCGGGATTGCTGAGCTCAAAGCGATGATCGACCATAGCCACCATATCCCTATCAAACGGCAGGCCGAGCTGCTGGCCATCAACCGGGGCTCCGTCTACTACCACCCCGAGCCGGTCAGCGAGGCCGTCCTGCGGCTTATGCAACGCA
>JBILUT010000127.1:0-5214 GCA_044370875.1 Polaromonas sp.
GCTGATAGCCAGGCCCGAAGCGCCGGCCCGGCCGGTGCGGCCAATGCGGTGGACATAGTCTTCGGCATTGAAAGGCACATCAAAATTGAATACCGCTGGCACGTCCTTGATGTCCAGCCCCCGGGCGGCCACATCGGTGCACACCAGCAGATCGACCTCGCCGCGCTTGAAGGCATCGAGCGCTTTGAGTCGCTCGTCCTGGGATTTGTCGCCGTGCAGGGCTGCTGTTTTCAGGCCTTCTCGGTCCAGTGAGCGTGCCAGACGGGCGCAGCCGAGTTTGCTGTTGACGAACACAAAGGCCTGCGTGATGCCCCGCTGCCGCACCAACTGCTTGAGAGCAGCCCGTTTGTCATCGGTCTGCACGCTGTAGAAGTGCTGTTCCACCGTGGACGCGGTGGCGTTCGAGCGCGCCACCTCCACCGTCACCGGGTCTTGCAGATAACTGGCGGCCAGACGCTTGATTTCTGGAGAGAAGGTTGCTGAAAACAGCAGTGTGGTGCGCTTTTTCGGCAGGTAACTCAGGATGCGCTGCAGGTCCGGCAGAAACCCGATATCGAGCATGCGGTCAGCCTCATCGAGCACCACATACTCGACCTGATTGAGCACTGCCGTCTTGGCCTCGATGTGATCGAGCAGTCGACCTGGCGTGGCAATCAGTACCTCGACGCCGGCCTTGAGCTCGGCGGTTTGCGGTTTCATGTCCATGCCGCCAAACACCACCGCGCTGCGCAGTTGGGAGTATTTGGCATAAAGCTTGATCTGCTGGGCCACCTGATCGGCCAGCTCTCGCGTGGGCAGCAGCACCAGAGCCCGTACCGGATGACGCGCCGGCGAGGTGGAGGCGTTTTCGTGCACCATCATGCGCTGCAGCAGGGGCAAGGAAAAAGCCGCCGTTTTGCCGGTGCCGGTTTGGGCTGCGCCCATCACATCGCGACCCTGCAGCACCACCGGGATGGCCTGTGCCTGGATCGGCGTCATGGACTCGTAGCCCATTTCGGCCACCGCGCGGGCCAGGTTGGGGTGCAATTGCAGCTGGGAAAAAGAATCTGACATATCAGGCGATTGTCTCACCGCCGCCGGTCAGGGCCGCCGCGATGCCGCGGCCAGCTTTTAGTCGGGTCGTCCGGCGGCCTGGCCGTCCACACGGATCAGTTCGTAGGCACCTGGCTCGCTGCCCAGCCGGGCGGCCGTCAGGGGCCCGCCCCACAGGCAACCGGTATCGAGCCCCAGGGTGTTGTGCCGCAGGATCGGCTGCCGCTTCGGCTGTTCGGTCGACAGAGTCGACCAGTGGCCAAAAGCGACCCGATCACCGGCGCTTTGACGCCCGGGCACGGCAAACCAGGGTCGGCAAGCCGGTGGCGGCTGATCTGGCGGGGCGGTGCTGGAAAAATCAATCTGGCCTTCTGGCGTGCAAAAGCGCAGCCGGGTCAGCGCATTGACCACCACCCGCAGCCGGTCCCAGCCTTGCAGATCATCGCGCCAGTGGTCGGGTCGATTGCCATACATATGGGCCAGAAAGTCAAGCCAGTTTGCGCCTTGCAGCACGGCCTCTACTTCGGCGGCCAGGGACAGAGTCTTGCCCACCGACCAGCCGGGCAACAGGCCGGCGTGCACCATCAGCCAGCCGCCCTCCAGGCGAGCCAGCGCTTGATGGCGCAGCCAGTCGATCAAGCTGCCTCGGTCATCGGCCTGCAGGATGGCCCCGAGCGTATCGTCCGGGCGCGTCTCGCGCAGTCCGGACGCAACGGCCAGCAGGTGTAGATCGTGGTTACCCAGCAGGGGCCGGGCCGCGTCCTCCAGCGCCCTGAGGTGCCGCAGCACGCCCAGGGAATCGGGGCCTCGATTGACCAGATCGCCCAGAGGGTAGAGCGTGTCGCGGCTGGGCGAGAAGTCGATTTCCTGCAGCAGCCGCAGCAGGGGCTGCAGACAGCCTTGCAGATCGCCGATCAAGTACAGTGCCATCTTCATATTGTCGCCAAGCTCCAATGGAAGTTCTGCTGATCGCCCTGCTCACCGTGCTTAACGGCGCTTTTGCCATGTCCGAGATGGCCGTGGCGGCCAGCCGCAAGGCCCGCCTGGCAGCTGCAGCCGACGAGGGCGACCGCGGCGCGCGGGCCGCCCTGGAACTGATGGACCGGCCCACCCAGTTCCTCTCCACGGTGCAGGTGGGCATCACCTCGATTGGCATGCTCAACGGCATTGTGGGAGAGGCTGCTTTTGCTGGCGATTTTTCTTTGTGGATGCAGTCCCTGGGCATGCCCCTGACGGCGGCCAACATCACCGCCACCGCGCTGGTGGTGACTGTCATCACATATGTCACCATCGTCTTCGGGGAACTGGTGCCCAAGCGAATTGGCCAGCTTTACCCGGAGAGCGTGGCCCGGCTGACCGCCCGGCCGATGCTGTGGATGGCCTCGGCCACTCGGCCCTTTGTGCGCCTGCTCTCTTTCAGCACCCAGGCCGTGCTGCGACTGCTGCGTGTTGACACCTCGGCTCAGCGCGTGGTGACCGAGGAAGAAATCGAAGCCAGCCTAGAGGAGGGCGTGAGTGCCGGCGTGATCGAGAAGCAAGAACACCAGATGGTGCGCAATGTGTTCCTGCTCGATGAGCGCCCGCTCACGTCGATCATGCGGCCGCATTCTGAGATCGAATGGCTGGACGCCTCTGATACGGTGGCACAGGCTCTGGCCAAGGCTGCCGCCTCGGGGCATTCCTGGTACCCGGTCTGCCGCGGCGGGCTTGAGGACGTGGTGGGGGTGGTCAAGGCCGCTGACCTGCTCGGCATCGACCAAGTCAACCCGGCCGAGCGCATCGGGGCGCATGCCAAGCCGGCGGTGTTTGTGCCCGAGACGCTCAGTGGCATGGAGCTGCTCGACCGCTTCCGCGTCGAGTCCTCGCGCATCCTGATGGTGGTTGACGAGTACGGTGTGGTGCAAGGCATGCTCACGCCCCTGGACCTGCTGGAGGCCATCACCGGTGAGCTCAAGCCCGAGACCCAGATCGATGCCTGGGCGGTGCAGCGCAGCGATGGTTCGTGGCTGCTCGATGGGGCCATGCCCGCTTCTGAACTGAAGGCCCGCCTGGATATCGAAGCTTTGCCGCTGGAGGACAAGGGCCGTTACAACACGGTGGCCGGCCTGCTGCTGGCTGTCGGCGGACGATTGCTACACACCGGAGAACACATCAGCTGCGTGGGCTGGCGATTTGAGGTGGTCGATCTGGACGGCCGGCGCATCGACAAGGTGCTGGCCACCCGGCTGATCCCAGCCCAAGCGACTGCGCAGCCGGCTGATTAGGCCCGCATCGCTTTATGGGCGGCCGCCCTGGCCGAGGCTGCTTGGCTGTCTTGCCCTTGCGCTGACTGCGGTTTGGCTTTTGGCAAATGGGCCTCGACCGCTTCAGGCCGCTTGCGCCTGCCGGAACCCGGCAGGGTCGCGATCTTGCCCAGGGTTTTGTCGATCTTGCGCAATTGGTCCTGGGTCAGCAGTTCATCGGCGACGCGCTCACGCTGCGCCTCATCAGGCCGGTCGACCTGCGCGGTGCGTTGTAACCTTCCGAGCGCGGTATGCGTTTTTTTGGCCATGGCGTCAGCTTTTCCTAAGCATCTTAGGGCACCATTTTGTTACAAATCAAGCTATGCCTTTTGCGCTAGCTATAGCGTGGTTCAGCGTTTAGCTGATCTGCTTGTGGCAAACTTCCCCTGGATCTATTTTTGGATTCAGCCCCCATTGACCCTGCGCCTCTTCATCGTCGACCAAAGCGCCGAATTTTCGCAGGCGCTTGCGTCAACCCTTATCGATTTAGAAATAGGCCTGTGTGTGGCTAGCGTCACGACCGAGCAGGAGGCTGCAGTTTGGCTTCGGGATCATCCGGAGGGGTGGGACGTGCTGGTCCTTGAGCCCAGGCTTAAGGCGGGCAATGGGCTTGCCATCTTGGAGCAGGCAGTTGCCGCCTGTCCCCGGCGGACTGCGGTGGTGCTGACCCACTTTGCCACCGAGGCCATGCGCGGCTACTGCCTGGCCCAGGGGGCCCAGGCGGTTTTTGACAAAACCACCCAAATGGTGGCCTTCATCGGACATCTGCAGCGCCTCAAGAGCGCGCACTTGGCGCATCGGCCTGGCTGAGACCGTCGAGCTACCGTGCCCCGCGCTATCTGCTGAGGCGGCCTCTCGCGGCAACCAGGCAGTGCCATGGGCGCCGCTTGCGAGAACGGCGCGAGAACAGAAGCCCAAAAGCAATTCACCCAAGCGCCTGATGCACGGAAATAACGACAGTCCGCCTGATCAAAGTACCGACGCAGCGTTCACAGCAATCACACGGTCATCGATCAGCTTGGTCAGCGTATCGTCTGACAGGTTGCCCGAAACCCAGGCACCTGTTAGGTTGATCGTCATTTCTGAGCCAGCCGCAAAGTCACCCAGACCGTCCACGTCGACTTTCAGGACGGCGTCGTCGCCCGTGCCCGCCTGCGAAAGCTGGAGGTACTGGCTCACGCTGCTGACCCGCGAGCCATCCAAGCCCGTGCCGCCGAGCAACTGGCTCAGGTCCAGTTTGTCACCTTGTGACTTGTTGAAGTCGGTGATGATGTCGGTGCCCAGCTCGTCTTTGATGAAGCGGAAGATATCCGCACCTGCTTGGCCGGTTAGCGTGTCGTTGCCCTGGTCGCCTTGCAACAAGTCGTTGCCGCTGCTGCCGCTGAGCGTGTCATTGCCTGAGGTGACCCCGGCCACCTGGCTGAAGCTGGGCAGCGCGCCGCCCTTGGCATACAGCGTGTAGGTGTCAGCACCATGGGTAGCCGTCCAGCGCTGGTCATAGATCACGCCGTTGAAGCTGTAGTAACCCCAGGTTGGGGCGCTACGGGTAAATCCACTGACGCTGATGCTGTCGTTAGCCCCCAGCACCACGCCCAGGGTATTGCTCTCACTGAGCTGGTTGACGTCGTCTGCCGCAACCGCAATGCTCTGCGCCGCCGTGCTACCGCTGAGGTCGACCTGTTCGAAGCCCAGCAGCTTGTGGTACCCGGCCGCATTAACGCGCGCGTTAGCCGTGCTGTCACCGCCATTTCCGCGCGCATTGCTCACGAAATCGGCCAACACGATGCTGCTTGCACCACTGAAGCTGCTGTCTAGCACCAGGCGGTCATAGCCCTGACCGCCATCAAGGCTGCGGAAGGTCAGATCTTTGATGCGTACGGTGTCGTTCCCCGATCCCGTG
>JBILUT010000128.1:0-5181 GCA_044370875.1 Polaromonas sp.
ACAAGAAGCTGAGCATCGCCGCCAATTG
Organism: Polaromonas sp.; assembly: GCA_044370875.1. GTDB lineage: Bacteria > Pseudomonadota > Gammaproteobacteria > Burkholderiales > Burkholderiaceae_C > Polaromonas. The sequence continues at coordinate 29 of JBILUT010000128.1, forward strand.
CCGCATGTGCCTGGTGGACGTGGAAAAAGCGCCCAAGCCCATGCCTGCGTGCGCCACTCCCGTCACCCAGGGCATGGTGGTACATACCAAGAGCGACAAGGCCATCAAGGCGCAGAAAAGCGTGATGGAGTTCTTGCTGATCAATCATCCGCTGGACTGCCCTATCTGCGATCAGGGTGGCGAGTGCCAGTTGCAGGATCTGGCCGTCGGCTATGGCGGCAGCGGTTCGCGCTACCAAGAAGAAAAGCGCGTTGTGCTGCACAAGGATGTGGGTCCGCTGATCAGCATGGAGGAGATGAGCCGCTGTATCCACTGCACCCGCTGTGTGCGCTTCGGGCAGGAAGTGGCCGGCGCCATGGAGCTGGGCATGTCCAACCGCGGCGAGCATTCTGAAATCGAAACCTTCGTCGGCATGACGGTCGATTCCGAGCTGTCCGGGAACATGATCGATATCTGTCCGGTGGGCGCCCTGACCAGCAAGCCGTTTCGCTACAGCGCCCGCACTTGGGAACTTTCGCGCCGCAAGTCGCTCAGCCCTCACGATTCGACGGGGGCTAATCTGGTGCTGCAGGTCAAGCAGAACCGCGTGATGCGTGTTCTGCCCTTTGAGAACGAGGCAGTCAACGAATGCTGGATTGCCGACCGCGATCGTTTCTCCTACGAGGCGCTCAACGGCGAAGACAGGCTGACCGCCCCCATGATCAAACAAGGCGGGCAGTGGCGCGAGGTCGATTGGCAGACGGCCCTTGAGTATGTGGCCAATGGTTTGCAGCAGATCGGGCGTGACCACGGTCCGACCAGTCTGGGTGCGTTGGTCAGCCCACACAGCACGCTTGAAGAGTTGTATCTGGCGGGCCTGCTGATGCGCCGACTGGGCAGCGACAACATCGACCACCGCTTGCGCTGCGCCCAGTTTGTGCGCGGCGTGGGCGTGCGTTGGCTGGGTACATCGATTGCGTCTCTTTCCACCTTGCAGACCGCTCTGGTTATCGGCTCGAACCTGCGCAAGGACCATCCTCTGTTTGCACTGCGGATTCGGCAGGCGGCCCGCGGTGGGGCTTGCGTGATGGCGATCAATTCAAACCGGCAACTGGCCTCGGCTGACGCCTGGGCCATCCCGCTGCGTCATGCCTGGATGGCCGAGCCCTCCCAGTGGCAGTCCGCTCTGGTCGAGCTGGCCAACGCCGTCTCTCAGGTGGTCGGGCTTGCGCTGCCGCCCGGTGTTCCGGTCGTGCAGGTCAGCGATCGGGCCATGCAGATGGCCCAGGCCCTGTCCTCGGGCGAGCGGAAAGCCATTTTCCTGGGTAACGCGGCGGCGCACCACGCGCAGGCTTCCAATTTGCTGGCCTTGGCGCATTGGATCGGGGCTCAGACAGGCGCCAGCGTTGGTTACCTGACCGAGGCCGCCAACACGGTGGGTGCGCAGTGGGTCGGTGCCCAGCCGCAAGCCGGCGGGCTGGATGCGGGACAGATGCTGTCGGGCTCGCTCAAGGCCGCGCTGTTGTTCAACACTGAGCCGGTTTTTGATTCCGCGGCAGGTGCGTCGGCCGGGCAAGCGCTGACTCAGGCGCAGATGGTGGTCTCTTTGAGCCCGTTCAAAGCCAATATGGATGTGGCCGATGTGCTGCTGCCGATTGCAGCCTTCACCGAAACGCCGGGCACTTTTGTCAATGCCGAAGGGCGTGTGCAGGGCTTTCATGCGGTGGTCAAACCACCGGGACAGTCCCGGCCTGGCTGGAAGGTCTTGCGGGTGCTTGGACAGATGCTGCAATTGCCCGGCTTTGAAGCCGAAACGGCCTCCGACGTGCTCGCGCAGGCGATAGGACCGGCCGGGGAGGGCGCACGTTTTGTCCCGGCCGATGTTCTGAGCAATCACACCACTTTCGATCCAGCGTTTCTGTCCCAGACCGTCAGTGAACCGGCGACGGCAGCCATCTACCAGCTTGACGGCATCGTGCGTCGCGCCCCATCGCTGCAACTGACGGCCGATGCGCGCGCCATGGGGCCCACACAAAAAGAGGTAAGCCCATGATCGACGGCATCTACCAGACTGGGCTGGGATTGCTCGGTGGTACGGCCTGGCCGGTTGTTTGGACCTTGATCAAGATCGTGGCGGTCCTGCTGCCGCTGATGGGCTGCGTGGCCTATCTGACGCTCTGGGAGCGCAAGGCCATCGGTTTTACCCAGGTCCGTTTGGGTCCCAACCGGGTTGGCCCCGGGGGATTGCTGCAGCCGATTGCCGATGCGCTCAAGCTGCTCACCAAAGAAATCATCATGCCGGCGGCGGCCAGCAAGGGGCTGTTTATTCTTGGCCCGATCATGACCATCATGCCGGCGCTGGCGGCCTGGGCTGTCATCCCCTTCGGACCGGATGTGGCGCTGGCCAACATCAATGCCGGACTGCTGTTCCTGATGGCGATCACCTCGCTTGAGGTGTACGGGGTCATCATCGCGGGCTGGGCTTCCAATTCCAAATACGCCTTCCTGGGTGCTCTGCGGGCTTCGGCGCAGATGGTCAGCTACGAAATCGCCATGGGCTTTTGTCTGGTGGTGGTGCTCATGGTCTCGGCAAGCCTCAACATGACGGACATCGTCATGGGGCAGGGCAAAGGCACGGGGGCCGACATCGGCCTGGGCTTCCTGTCCTGGAACTGGCTGCCCTTGCTGCCGATTTTTCTGGTTTACTTCATTGCTGGCCTGGCTGAAACCAACCGTCACCCGTTTGACGTGGTGGAGGGTGAGTCGGAGATCGTCGCGGGCCACATGGTCGAATATTCCGGCATGGCGTTTGCCATGTTTTTCCTGGCCGAATACGCCAACATGATCCTGGTTTCCACCCTGTGCGTGATCATGTTCCTGGGGGGGTGGTTGCCGCCGGTCGAGGCCTTGGCCTGGATCCCCGGATGGATTTGGTTGGGCCTCAAGACCTTTGTGGTGGTCACGCTCTTCCTTTGGGTGCGCGCTACCTTCCCGCGTTTTCGTTATGACCAGATCATGCGTCTGGGCTGGAAAATTTTCATTCCCGTCACGCTGGTTTGGCTGGTCGTGGTGGCCGTGTGGATGCACACCCCCCTGAACATCTGGAAGTGATCATGCTTTTGCGTGGGACCTATTGATATGAGCACTCAGACTCTGCCGCCTGCTCCGTTTTCCTTCAAGGATTTCATTTCGAGTTTCATGCTCACCGAGCTGTTCAAGGGCATGGCCCTGACCGGTAAGTACATGTTCAGTCGCAAGATTACGGTGCAGTTCCCCGAAGAAAAAACGCCTCTGTCCCCGCGTTTTCGAGGCTTGCACGCCCTGCGTCGCTACGAAAACGGCGAAGAGCGTTGCATCGCCTGCAAACTCTGTGAGGCGGTATGTCCGGCGCTGGCCATCACCATTGAATCGGACGTGCGTGATGACGGCTCTCGCCGCACCACCCGCTATGACATCGATCTGACCAAATGTATCTTCTGCGGTTTTTGCGAAGAAAGCTGCCCGGTCGATTCGATCGTGGAGACGCACATCCTTGAATATCACGGCGAGAAGCGCGGCGATCTGTACTTCACCAAGGAGATGTTGCTGGCCGTTGGCGACCGCTACGAGACCGAGATTGCTGCCAACAAGGCGGCTGACGCCAAGTACCGTTGAACCGGGTGCCGCATCCAGCCTGTCGAATGAGGAAAGTCATCAGCCCCTGAGGTTCCAAGAGCCACGCTGACCGAAAGAATCCAGACCCATGGACGTCCAAACAGCCCTTTTTTATGCCTTCTCTGCGGTGATGCTGTTCGCGGCTTTCCGCGTCATCACAGCGCGCAACCCGGTTCATGCGGCGCTGTACCTGGTGCTGGCCTTCTTCCAGGCTGCAGCGCTGTGGCTGCTGCTCAAAGCCGAATTCCTGGCCATCACCCTGGTGCTGGTTTATGTCGGGGCGGTGATGGTGCTCTTTCTGTTCGTGGTGATGATGCTGGACATCAACATCGACAGCATGCGCAAGGGGTTCTGGAAGCATTTTCCGCTGGCGGCCATCATGGGGGCTGTGATTGCCCTTGAGATGGCGGCCGTTCTGATCGGGGGATTCCGGGTGACCGCACCCCCGGCAGCTGCCGTGGCCAGTCAGGCCGCGGCTGATTACTCCAACACGCGGGAGTTGGGCAAGGTGCTCTACACCGAATATTTGCTGCCCTTGCAGGCCGCTGCGGCCCTGCTGTTGGTGGCCATCATCGCGGCCATCGCCTTGACGCTGCGTGAGCGTAAGGATTCCAAGGCGGTAGATCCGTCCTTGCAGGTCAGGGTCAAACGGGCTGACCGGGTGACCTTGCTCAAGATCGACCCCAGTTCGGTGGCGCCGGCCGCGCCTGAGGCTACCGAGGAGAAGAAGTCATGATTTCCCTGGGACACTTTCTTGCCCTGGGCGGCTTGCTGTTCGCCCTGTCGGTGATTGGCATCTTCCTCAACCGCAAGAACCTGATTGTTTTGCTGATGGCCATCGAACTCATGCTGCTGGCGGTCAACATGAACTTCGTGGCTTTCTCCTACTACCTCGGCGACATGGCCGGACAGATTTTTGTTTTCTTCATCCTGACGGTTGCGGCCGCCGAGTCGGCCATCGGACTGGCGATTCTTGTGCTGCTGTTCCGTAACAAGTCCAGTATCAATGTCGATGAGCTCAACGCCCTCAGGGGTTGAGGGCGAACCCGCCCGTACACCCCTACAGAGCACGGAAACTCCACAATGAGTCAAACGCTTTCCGCTTCTACCTTGTTGGCCGTTCCCCTGGCGCCGCTGGCTGGTTCCCTGTTGGCTGGCATCTTTGGTACGGCCCTGGGCGGTAACCGCATCGGCCGAACCCTCAGTCACAGCCTGACGATTTTGGGCGTGCTGGTGGCCTTTGCGCTATCGGTCATGACCCTCAGTCGGGTGATCGACGGTGCCCGCTTCAATGAAACCATTTACACCTGGATGGTGGTGGGCGGCCTGAAGATGGAAGTCGGCTTCCTGGTCGATGGTCTGACCGCCATGATGATGGTGGTGGTGACCTTCGTGTCCCTCATGGTGCATCTCTACACCATCGGCTACATGGAAGAGGACGAAGGTTACAACCGCTTTTTTGCGTATATCTCGCTCTTTACCTTTTCCATGCTGATGCTCGTGATGAGCAACAACATGCT
>JBILUT010000129.1:0-5177 GCA_044370875.1 Polaromonas sp.
AACCAATGCGTTGAGGGCTGCGAATATTGATGTGTGAACTGCTGTGCCTTGGGGGTCAGACGGCGATAAAAGCCCCCGTCCGACACACCCGCCCCTAACACCCCACCACAATGCCCGAACACCATCAGGGAGTCGGGCATGGGTCAAAACAGCAGCACACGGCGCAAACCCAACAAGCCGGGGTCGGGGGGCAAGCTGGCCAATGACCTCAACAAGCGCGGGGCGCAAAGCCCGACACAAATAAACCAGGGCAAACGTACGCCGATGAGCCGCTCGGACCGGCTGGCTTTGCGCGGAGCGGACAACCAGTCGCACAGCCGCAGGGCACGGCCGCAGCCTCCGCTGGACGCTTAAGCCCAGACGGGGTGGTCCCTCAGGGGCGCATGATCACCACTGGATCTCGGCAGCTAGCGGCGCATGATCCGATAAATGGGTCCAGGGCCTGCGGGGCAGCATCAGGGGACGGTGTGCGTGGGCTCGGGCCACATAGATGCGGTCCAGCCCCAGGATGGGTAAGCGTGCCGGGAAGGTCCGGGCAGCGCGGCCGTGCGCTTGCACATAAACCTCTTGGAGCCCCGCTCCTTGTTCTAGCTGTGCGTGGGCACGCCGCCGCCAGTCGTTAAAGTCACCAGCCACCACCACGCGGGCTTGCGGCGGCATGTCTCCCCGCACCATCTGACACAGCACTTGCATTTGCTGGCGGCGATGTGACTCCAGCAGCCCCAGGTGTACGCAGACTGCGTGCAAGGGGCCTTGTCCGTTGGGCAGCTCCACCACGCAGTGCAAGAGGCCACGGCGCTCGGGGCCTGCAATGGACACGTCGCGATTTTCAACATGAGAGATCGGAAACTTGGACAGCACCGCATTGCCGTGGTGACCTTCGGTGTAAACGGCGTTACGGCCGTAGGCGTACTGGGGCCAGATGCTGTCGGCTAAAAATTCGTAATGCGGCGCGGACGGGTAGTTGCTGTAGCGCGTGGGGTGCAGGTTGTGGCTGCCGCTGACTTCCTGCAAAAACACCAGATCAGCCCCGACAGCGCGCACCGCCTCTCTCAGTTCGTGCAGCATGACTTTACGGCGCAGGGCGGTAAAGCCTTTGTGAATGTTGACCGTCAACACCTTGATCGTGCAGCCCACAGGACGGTCTGCGGGGGGCGCGGCCAAGGGCCGGTGAGAGGTGGTGTGGTGCAGGCTCATTGAAAAGCCACGAAGGGCGGACAACCTGAAAACCTGCAAAGCGTAGGGACAGGACGGTGGCCGTGTAGCCAGCTGGTTTCTATACTGCGGCGAATCAAGGAGTTTGCAAGATGCTGGAATTTGCGGCAGGGCTGGTTTTGTTTTTGGGCATGCATTCTGTGCGAATCTTCGCAGAAGGTTGGCGAACCGCGATGATTCAGCGTCTGGGCCCGAAGCCATGGAAGGGCCTTTACACCGTGGTGTCTTTGCTCGGTTTGTGGCTGCTGGTGGCAGGTTGGGGCCAGCTGCGTCTTGAGCCGGTGGTGCTGTGGGCCACGCCCACAGGGCTCAGGCATGCCGCCTCCTTGCTGACATTGCTGGGCTTTGTGCTGTTTGTGGCCGCGTATGTGCCGGGCAATCTGATCAAGTCGCGTTTGCATCATCCCATGGTGCTGGGTACCAAGGCATGGGCCTTGGGGCACTTGTTGGCCAATAACACGTTGGCAGACCTGTTGCTGTTTGGTGCTTTTCTGGCGTGGTCGGTGCTGCTGTTCATTGCGTCGCGGCGGCGTGATCGGCGCGAGCAGATCAGCTATGCCCCGGGGCGAATGGGCCCGACCGTGGTGGCGGTCGGGCTGGGCCTGCTGGCATGGGCCGCGTTTGCTTTTTGGCTCCATGCAGCGCTGATCGGTGTCCGCCCCTTGGGCGGAGGATGATCAGCCGTGGCCATGTCGGCCACCGTGCGCCCGGGGCCCGTGACGGTGAGTCATAAACCGAGCCGTCTCTTCGTCGAACACTTTCTTTTGCTCGGGGCGCAGGCTGGCATAAAAGGCTTTGCTTGCTTGTCCGCGACGTTCGGCCTGTGCATTCATCTCGGCTTGGCGCTGTTCGCGCAGGGCTTTCATGCGGTCGATGCGCTCGGGGGTGGGTAGCTTGGCCATTTCGGCCCGCTGGGCTTGCCGGTCGGCCATGGCAGGCCGTGTCGGCGGCGTCAAGGCGCCCGTAAAAGCCATCCACGCCGGCTCTTGCTCGGCGGTCAGCTGTAGTTTGGATTTGAGCGCTTGCAAGTGCCCCTGGTGTTGAGCATGCATGCGTTCCATGGGCCGGTGCTCTGCGGCAGCCGGCGGGGTGGCGCTCGGCGGGGCCGATTGCGCCCAGAGGTTGAGGCTGGCAGCGCCCAGCAGGGCTGCGGTGATCAAGCGACCAATGTGTTGATGAGAGCTGATTGTGGTCATGTCAGAGGTCCTTTCTAAAGGCTGCAAACCCGGGGTTCCGGAGTGAGCAGTGTGCAGGCGGTATGTGTCTGGCACGTGCGCCGGCGGTGAGGTTTTGTAAAGGTCCTGCAAAAACCACAAACAAACCCTACTGCACCTGATAGCCTTCGCCGGCAATAGCCAGGGCCAGGTCTTGCCGCTTGTGCGTGCTTTCAACCCGCACTTGCTGAGCCGCTCGGTCGATGTGCACCTGCGCCTGCGGGTCAACTTGCTGCAGCGCTTGAGTGATGGCTCGCTCGCAGTGACCGCAACTCATGCCAGAGACGGTGAAGACTTGTTCCATGGCTTGCTCCTGTTCGGGCGGTGTCATTTTTTGACGGCTTACGGCCCGTATCGTGCCGCACTGCTGAAGCGCTTGCCTTGACGAGCATCAAGGCTGGCGCATTGACCGACCCCAGAGGCTGAGCCGATGCGTCAGCAGGGATTATGCTGTGACCATGACGGACCTGTCGGCAAAGGATTCACCAGCAGCAGAAGAATCGGTGATCCATCTGGGCATTGAGGGCATGACCTGTGCGTCGTGTTCGACCCGGGTGGAACGGGCGCTTCAAAAAGTGCCGGGCGTGACGCAAGCCAGCGTTAACCTGGCCACTGAATCAGCCCGGGTGCAGTCGACCGGCGTGATGGATCCAGCGATGGAGCAGCGCTTGCGTCGTGCGGTGCGGCAGGCAGGCTATGCGGTGCGCGAACAGCCGGCCCCGGGCGATGCGGCAGGCCCTGAATCGGCGTGGGCGGGCTTTGCGCCGGTGGGCTTGGCCTTGGCACTTGCGTTGCCTTTGGTCTTGCCTATGGTGGGTGATTTTTTGGGGCGGCACTGGATGCTGCCGCCCTTTTGGCAGTTCTTACTGGCCACGCCCGTGCAGTTCATTCTGGGCGCGCATTTCTACCGAGGTGCGTGGGATGCGCTGCGGGCCGGTGTGGGCAACATGGATTTGCTGGTGGCCGTGGGCACGTCTGCGGCTTGGGGCTTGTCGCTGTGGCTGTGGGCTGCGGCCCCCGAAGGGGCGATGCCGGCGCTGTACTTTGAGGCCTCGGCGGTGGTGGTGGCCCTGGTCATGTTGGGCAAGTGGCTGGAGGTGCGCCTGAAACGGCAGACCACGTCGGCCATCGCGCAGCTTCACGCCTTGCGGCCGTTGACGGCGCACCTGCTTTTGCCCTCGGGTGAACTTATGGATGTACCGGTGGCTGAAGTGATGGTGGGCGATGCGGTCGTGGTGTTGCCCGGTGAACGCGTGCCGGTTGATGGGCAGATCACGCAGGGCGACAGCCAGGTCGACGAGTCCTTGATCAGCGGTGAGCCGCTGCCGGTAGGCAAGGCGCCTGGGGCCAGCCTGATCGGTGGCAGCATCAATGGTGAGGGCCGCCTGCAAATGCACGTTACGGCGGTGGGCGCACAAACAGTACTGGCCCGGGTGATTGCCCTGGTGGAAGATGCACAGGCGGTCAAGGCGCCGATTCAGCGCCTGGTCGATCGGGTGGCGGCGGTGTTTGTGCCGGTGGTTCTGGCCTTGGCCCTCGTCACGGGCGTGGCGTGGTCCTTGATGGGCGTGGGGCTGGAGGTGTCGGTGGTGCGCGCGGTGGCTGTGCTGGTGATTGCCTGCCCCTGTGCGCTGGGTCTGGCAACGCCCGCGGCCATCATGGCGGGTACCGGCGTGGCTGCGCGATATGGCATTTTGATCAAAGACGTGCAGGCCCTTGAGCTGGCCCACCGCGCCCAGGTGGTGGCCTTTGACAAGACGGGAACGCTGACTTTGGGCCGGCCCAGACTGACGGTCTTCCAGGCGATGGCCGATGCCGACACCCCCGCCTTGCTATCGGTGGCTGCCAGCCTGCAAAGCGCCAGCGAGCACCCCTTGGCCCGCGCTGTGGTGCAACATGCCCGTGAAACCGGCGTTGCGCTGCAACAGCCGCAGGCGCTTAAGGCCGTCCCTGGCCGGGGCATTGAGGGAGAGGTGGGCGATCGGCGCTGGCGGCTGGCGAGTCTGCGCTGGATCCGCGAGCTTGGTTTGAGCGCAGGTGATCCGGCGGCTTGGGCGCCGCCGGCGCAGGCAGAGGGGGCCACCGTATCGGCCTTGCTCGAAGAAGGCGGGGGCCGGTGGCAGTTGCGGGCCTGGCTGGTGTTTGCCGACGAGCCCAAGCCCGGCGCCGCGCAAGCTTTGCAGGCGCTCCGAAAGCGCGGCCTGCGGCTGATGATGATCTCAGGGGACAACCGCATGGCCGCGCAGGCCATGGGTCGCCGGTTGGGCCTGGCCCCTGAGGAAGTGCTGGCCGAGGTGCTGCCGGCCGACAAGGTGGCGGCGGTGACGGCTCTCAAGGGCCACGGGGTGGTGGTGATGGTGGGCGATGGGATCAACGATGCGCCAGCCCTGGCGGCGGCCGATGTGGGCATGGCCATGGGTTCGGGCACCGATGTGGCGATGCACGCCGCTGGCCTGACCTTGATGCGTGGCGATCTGTCCCTGGTGGCCGCTGCCTTGGATATTTCTGACATGACGGTGCGCAAGATCAGGCAGAACCTGTTCTGGGCCTTCATCTACAACGTGGCCGGGATTCCGCTGGCGGCACTGGGCTTTTTGAACCCCATGCTCGCCGGCGCAGCGATGGCGCTGTCGAGCATCAGCGTGATGGCCAATGCCCTGTGGCTCAAGCGCTGGAGGCCGGCCGCATCGCCCTGATGCCTGTGGGCAAAGCCTGCTGCGCCCCGTGCTGGTGTCGGAGTCGTCCTAC
>JBILUT010000130.1:0-5141 GCA_044370875.1 Polaromonas sp.
ACCCCCAGCATCTTGGCTGCGGGCAGCAGCATGGGCACAAAGACCAGCAGCAGCACCGAGACATCCAGAAAGCAGCCCAAGACCAGAAACAGGGCGTTGACCATAAAGAGAAACTGCAAGCGGCTCAGCTGCAGACTTTCAACCCAGGCGGCCATGGCCTGGGGCACACCCTCGGCGGTGAAGGCGTAATTGAGCATGAACGAGCCCGCCAGAATGATCGTGATCACCGCACTGGCGCGCGTCGACTCAAGCACCACGCCCCAGAACGAACGCCAGTTCAGGGCGCGAAACACCACGGCGGCCAGCAGCAAGGCGTGCAAGGCGGCCACGGCGGCCGCTTCGGTGGGCGTGAAGGCGCCCGAGTAAATGCCCCCGAGCAGCACAATGGGCATGGACAGTGGCAAAGCCCCGCGCAGGATGATGGAAGGCCATTGCGCCAGCGGTATGGGCTCCTCGCGCGGCATCTTGCGGCGGTGGGCGATCCAGGCCACCACGCCCATCATGATCAGGGCCATGCATACGCCAGGCAAGACGCCACCGAGAAACAGCGCGCCCACCGAAGCGCCCGAAACCAGCGCATAGATCACCATGGGGATAGACGGCGGGATGATCGGGCCCAGGGTGGCGCTGGCCACGACCACCGCCCCAGCAAAACCGCGTGAATACTCTGGCTTCTTGAGCATCTGCCGAATGGTGACCAGGCCGGGACCGGCCGCATCGGCGATGGCGCTGCCGCTCATGCCCGAGAAGATAACGCTGACGAGTACGTCCACCTGCGCCAGGCCACCGCGCATGCGGCCGACCAGAATGCGGCAGAAGTCAAAGATTCGCTCACTGACCGTACCGGCGTTCATGATGTTGGCGGCAAACACGAACAAAGGCACAGCCAGCAGCACGTAACTGTTGTACAGGCCATTGCTGACCTGCTCAGCCACAAGGCCGAGATCTTGCCCCTTGACCACGAGATAGGCGACACCGGCCATGAGCATCGAAAAGCCTATGGGCATGCGCAGCAGCATGCCCGCCAGCACCACCCCGACCAAAGCCCACAAAGCCAGACTCATGAGGGCAAGCCCTGCGCCTGCAGGCCGCGGCCCTGCAAAGCGTCCCAAATGCCCCACACACTGCGCACCACCAGAGCAGCCAGCAGCAGCACGAAGGGCATGAACACCCACTGGAACGAAAGCCCCAGCACCGGCGTGCCCTCACGCGCCATAAAGCGCACATAGTCCCAGCTGCCAGGCAGCGCAGCGGCAGCGAGCGAGCCGATCATCAGGTGGCCCGCCACGCGCATGGCCTGCCGGGCCCGCTGCCCCACGCTGTTCCACAGCAGATCAAACACCACATGCTCACGCTCGGTCACCATGAACGCACTGGCCCACAGGATGACCCACAGGTAGAGCACCACCGCTAGCTCATCGGTCCAGGGCAGCGGCTTGTTGAAAACAAAGCGCGCCGTGATCTGAATCAGGAAGACCCCGAACAGGCTGAGAAAGATCAGGCCGCCCAGACCCTGGGCGGCGCGGCGCAAGCCGTTCATCGATCAGCGGGTCTTGTTGATGCGGTCCAGCAGACCAGCCGGCCAGACCTTGGCGTACTCCGACTTGGCATAGGTGTCTTGAACAGCGCGCCGGAAAGCCTCTACATCCGGAGTGGTGACCTGCAGCCCCTGCTGTCGGAAGAAGTCAACGATCTGGGCCTCTTCCTTGATGCGGTTTTCGTTGTTGTACTGGGCCGCCGCCTGGGCCGCCGCACGCACATTCTGCTTTTGGGCCGCAGACAGCGCATTCCAGGTCTTGTTGGAAATGGCGATGAAGATGCCATCGACCAGATGGTTGGTCAGCACCAGCTGCTTGGTGACCTCGTAGAACTTGGCAGCGCGTACGGTGGGCAGCGGATTGTCTTGCCCGTCGATGGTGCCGGTCTTGAGCCCCAGGTAAACCTCGCCGAAAGCCAGCGGCGTGGCGGTGGCACCCAGAGCCTCACCCAGGAAGAGCCACTCCTTGGAGCCGGGCATGCGCAGCTTGACGCCCTTGAGGTCGGCAGGCGTGCGCACATTGCGCGCCTCCCGCAGATTGACCTGCCGGGTGCCCAGGTAAATGGTCGAGAGCACCGTCACTTCCATCTTCTCAGAGACAGTCTTGAACAGCTGCTCGCCGATCGGGCCATTGAAGACCTTCTGCTGATGCTGCGGATCCTGCACCACATAGCCGGCCGTGAAGATGGAAAACTCAGGCACCAGCTTGGCGATGTCGAAGGCTGAAATCGAAGACAGCTCCAGGTTGCCACGCGCCATCGCAGCCGGCTCAGTGCCCTGCTTGAACAGCGAGGCATTGAGATTGATCTGCACATCGAACTGATTGGGCGAGGACTTGTCGAGCGACTCCTTGAATACGGTCCACATCTTGGCGTGCCAGTCATCGGGCACAGCCGGCGTGGAAATGCGCAGCGGAATCTTCGCTTGCGCCAGCGCCTGCCCGGCCAGACCGGTCAGGGCAAGGGTGGCTACGCTGGCGGCCACAAGGCTGCGGCGCAAGGTCGATGTTTTTTTCATGGGGGTCTCCTGGTTGGTTTTAAAGGAAAGGTGCGGGGGTAAAAACGGCAAGGGTGCGCTTATTCTTTGTTGCGATCAATCCCAAACGTCTCGATCGTCGCAGAAAACCGGGCATGGGTCTGAAGATCGAGCGCCACCAAAGGCGGGCGCACTCGCAACCAGCCCGTATCTTTGTGCAAGGTGGCCATCACGCTCTTGAGGGCCGGCATGAGCGAGTACGGGCCCAGCAGGTCCAGCATGGCCTGAACCCGCTGCGCATCATGGGCCGCTGCGGGCGAATCGGGCTCGAGCACCATGCGGGTGACCGCCCGCCCAAAGAAGTTGGCCAGACCGCTGATGGCACCGGTGCTGCCCATCCGGCCCAGCGTGGGCAGGTCAGGCTCGAAGCCCACATACACGCTCAGGGGCGGCATGAAAGCCTGGGCCAAGGCCACCGACTGCGCCCGCTGGCAAGCACTGTCCTTGATGCCAACAATGGTGCCGGCATAGCGCTGCAACAGCTGCCGAATGACATCGTGCGACAGACCGACCGCCGCCACCTGCGGAATGTGATAGAGGTACAGACGCCAGTGGCCCGCGCCCATGGCCTCAAGCACCTGCGCGTAACTGGCCACGATGCCTTCGTCGCTGACCCCCTTGAGAAAAAAGGGCGGCAACATCAGGCAACCATGCACGCCCTGATCCACCGCATGGCGGGTCAGCGCCAGCGTCTCGGGCAGCGCCGCACAACTGGAAGACACCAGGATGCGCTCGGCCGGTACGCCCCGGGCAATCATCATCTCCAGCGCTTCGAGCCGCTCCTGCATAGAAAACGAGGGGCCCTCGCCCGTGGTGCCGAACAGGGTCACCCCCTGGCAGCCGGCGCTCAAGCGGTCCAGCGCATGAGCTGCAAATTTGTCGTGGTCGATACGCAGCTGGGCATCCAGCGGCGTGAGCAAGGCCGGCCAGGCGCCGCGAAAGGCGTTGCGATCATTGAGATGCGGTGCGGTCAAAGTTAGCTCCGGTTTGAAGGGTCAGGATGGCGCCTGGACCAAGCCCAGCTCCACGGGGGCCAGCGGGCGGCGATCCTGCCCCAGAACCCGCTGCTGCGCGCTGTTGATGTGGTAAGCCAAGCGCTGCACCACCTCTTGGGGATCGCGCTTTTTCAGCGCCTCAATCAGGTTCAGGTGTTCTTGCATGGCCGGCAGCAGCACATCGGCCGACAAGGTCGAGCGCTCCAGGTTGATGAGCCGCAAGCGCAGACTGTTGATGCGATAGGTTTGTGAAATCAGTTCATTGCGCAGCGAGTCGATCATCAAGTCGTGCAGGCCCCAGTCCACCGACTGCGCATCGGCCAGCAATTTTTCGCCCATCTCGCCACGCTGGGCCCGCGCCACGATCTCCAGGTGCTCGTGCTCGATGTCCTGCAACTGAGAATGACTGACCACTTGCGCAAAGCGCAGCGCCGCCTCGCGTTCAATCAGACCCCGCAGCTCAAAAGCGTTGTGGATCAGCTTGATATCCACGTGGGCAATCTGCAAGCCCCGCTGCGGCACGGTCTGCAGCAAGCCCTCGGCTTCGAGCCTGGGAATGAGCTCGCGCACCGCCCCCAAGGGCATGTCGAGCAGTTGCATGAGTTCGCGCTGCGAGACAAACTGCCCAGGCCGAACCCGCGCGTGCAGGATCTGCTGCCGAAAATTCTCATAAGCGCGAGCGCGCAAGGTCTGGGGCAGGGGGGTATTCATAAACCGCTCGAGCCTCAGTCGATAGCCACCACGCCCTTGCGCAAAAGCACGTTGGCATACTTGCGCAGATCACCCGTCTGCACCAGCAGGCGTGCTGCGCGAGCCCGTTCATAAAAGGCATGGCGCTCCAGGCTGTCCACGCTCCGACCTTGTTGCGCCAGCAGCTCACGAAACTGGGCCACCGGGGCGGGCACGGTCTGCGGCTGCCCCACCACCTGCATGCTCCAGGCGCAGCAGGGTTCAAAGTCATCCAGCGGTAACAGCACCAACACCGCCTGCAGCGCTGCGGCGGTGTCGACCCCAGAGAGGCGAACCAGCCGCCCGCCGCCCTGGGCCGCCAGGCGATCGGCCGGGAAATTGGCATCGACCAGGGCCAGTTCGTCGCCATGGCCCAAACTGGCCAGTGCGAACAGCAGATCGGGGGCGATCAGGGGAGGGACCAGCTTAAGCATGAATTGCTGACATGTTAGTAAGCGGAAGAATCCCCACAACTGGGGCTTACCCGGATGGGCTGCCCCATGTAATCAGTGATGAAATCGCGGCCTGCAACTGACATGTCACAAACCCGTATTCCCCCCTCTGACACGCCTGAGCGGCCGCATCTTTTTATGCCCTGCGCTGACGGCACCCGTCTGGGCCTGGGCGGTGCTCCTCTGGGCAATCTGTACGAGGCCGTCTCTGACAGCCAGGCCCGCGCCCTGGTCAACGCAGCCTGGGCCGACGGCTGCCGCTGCTACGACACGGCACCCCATTACGGCCACGGGCTGTCTGAGCGGCGGCTGGGCGATGCCCTGCGCGTCCAGCCTCGCGACCAGTGGCAACTCTCGAGCAAAGTCGGCCGCCTGCTCCGGCCGAACGCCGGG
>JBILUT010000131.1:0-5132 GCA_044370875.1 Polaromonas sp.
CTGCTCAGAGCGATACAGAAAAAGCCACCCTTTGTCTCGCCAGCGATGCGCAATGCCCGCCTGCTCCATCCACTGAAGGTGCAAGGGCCGGGACAAGGTAATGAGCTGATGCAAAGCCTGCGTGGTCACCGAAACAACCGATGGACGGGCCTGCGACAAAAATGCAGACAGCGCAGAAAAGCGCGAGAACAGCTGGGCAGGCTCAAGCCGAAAGCCCGGGCTCTTGCCGCGCAGCAGACGAGGCAATTGCGACCACAAACCCGGGTGATTGAAGGGCAGTAGCGAAGTGGGCGACAGAACACCGGCATTGCCGTGGCTGGTCTGTCCGCCCGGCTCGCCCGGGTCGACCATGAGAACTTCCAGGCCTCGACGCCGCAACGCCCAGGCGCAGGAAACGCCCACCATACCGGCGCCAATCACAGCAACTTTCATAACCCGCCGCCCCAGCCGCGGCCTCCGAAGTAACTGCCAAACATGTCATGATGATAGTCAGAGCGCAAAGACCATGACTCACGATCCATCCACACGTCCCTTGATCGGGGTGATCCTGCTCGATACAAATTTCCCGCGCCCACCCGGTGACATCGGGCAGGCATCGACCTTTTTGCGAGCCGGACTTGCGGTGCGTTTCTTGCGCGTGCCCCAGGCCACCGCACAGCGCGTGGTGCAACAGGCAGACCCGGCCTTGCTGCAGCCCTTTGTCAAGGCGGCACAGGACTTGGCGCGAGACGGTGCCAGCCTCATCACCACCACCTGCGGCTTTCTGGCGCGGTATCAAGCCGCCTTGCAAGCAGCCGTCGGGGTGCCGGTGATCAGTTCAAGCCTGCTTCTGTGTCGCACGCTCGACCGCCCCGGCATCGTGACCTTTGACGCAGCCAGCCTGCGCGACGATGTATTGCACGGCGCAGGTGTACCCATCGGTACGCCCGTGGTGGGCCTGGAGCCGGGCTGCGCTATGCAAACTGCGATCCTGGGCGATCGCCCCGACATGGACCTAAAGCAGGCCCAAAACGATGTGGTGCGTGCGGCGCTGCAACTGATCGATCGACATCCGGAGGTGCGCAACATCGTGCTTGAGTGCGCCAACATGCCACCCTACCGAAACCCGGTGGAGCAGGCGACCGCTCGCAAAGTGCATGACCTGGAAACCCTGCTGCTCGCGCGTGCGAAAGAAGGGCTGCGCTAAGAGGCGGCGCATGCGCGACCCGCATCGCACAAAGAGTCTGCCTGCCCCGCTCGCGCGGGGCTTGCCGCACGAGGCAGTCGCCCATCAGCGCCCCGGCGCATCCACCAAGTCCGCACACCAAGGACCGACCTAGAATGTTTCCATCATGCTGACAGTGCTTGCGATCTGTGTCGGTGCCAGCCTGGGCGCGCTGGCGCGGTGGCAACTGGGTTTGTGGCTTTCAGCACCGGGTGCGCTGATCCCCTGGGGAACCCTGGCGGCCAATCTGATCGGCGGCTATCTGGTGGGCGTGGCCGTCGGTCTGTTTCAAACGCTGCCCGATCTAGACCCAGTCTGGCGACTGCTGTTGGTCACCGGATTTTTAGGCGGTCTGACCACCTTCTCGACCTTTTCAGCCGAGGTGGTTCACTTCATCACCGAGGGCCGCCTGGGTTGGGCCCTTCTCACCGCGGGATTACACCTGGTGGGCAGCCTGCTGCTAACCCTGCTGGGGCTGCGCACCGTTGCCTGGTGGCAAGGCTGAAGATTAGCTTTGCGGCCGTACGCCGCACACCAGTACGCCCGGATCGTTGTGAGCGACAGCGCGCTCGTTCTTGGCGTGGGCCACGCCCATATCGCGCGGCAGAGGCACCCCGTTCTTGACGGCCAGCACTTCGGCCATCACGCTGACCGCAATCTCGGCCGGCGTTTTACTGCCGATGTAAATGCCGATCGGCCCGCGCAATCGGCCGAGCTGTTCATCGCTCAGGTTGAAATGCTCTTTCATGCGCCGATGGCGCGCCTCGTTGTTGCGACGGGACCCAATGGCACCTATATAAAACGCCTCGGTCGCCAGAGCCTCCAGCAAAGCCAGGTCATCGAGCTTGGGGTCGTGGGTGAGCGCAATCACACAGCTGCGTCGATCGGCTCGAAAAGCGGTCACCACGTCGTCGGGCATTTCATTGCGCAGTTGCACGCCCGCCACCGACCAGGCGCCGCGATATTCCTCGCGTGGATCGCACACCGTCACAGCAAATCCGGAGAACAAGGCCATCGTGGCCAGATATTCGGTGAGCTGGCCAGCGCCGATGAGCAGCATGCGGTATTCGGGCCCGAAGGTGTTGATCAACTCGGTCTCGGCCACGACCAACTCGGCAGGATGATCGGTCCCCGACAAGGTGACCGTACCATTGGATAGAGACACGGTCCGTCGCATCAACTGGCCCGCCTCCAGAGCCTGCACCAGCGCGGCCAGGTCGTTGGCAGACGGATCAAACTCGAGCAGCAATTCGAGCGTGCCGCCACAGGGCAAGCCAAAGCGGTGGGCCTCGTCGGCACTCACGCCGTACTTGATGAAGCGCGGCGCACCCACCGGGATGGCACGTCCATCGGCACCCTGTCCCGCAGCTTTGTAGGCCTGGGTGTACTGGTAGATCAGATCGTCCTCGATACAACCGCCGGACACCGAGCCCACCACCGCACCGTCCTCGCACAAGGCCATGATCGAACCGACCGGCCGCGGCGACGACCCCCAAGTGCGGACCACCGTTGCAAGCAGGGCACGGCGCCCTGCTGCACGCCAGTCGCGCAAGGTGCGCAGCACCATCACATCGAGGTTTTCCACGGCCCGGCCTTCAGCGCGTGAAGAGGAACATCAGGATCAACATCACAACGGCACCAGCGGCTGCACTCACCGCCGCCGGGAGCAGCACAGCGGGTAGACCGGGCTGGGCAGAAGCCGCGCCCTGCGCCGGCGCAGCGACTGCAGCAGGGCTGCCAAAACGCCGCTGCATTTCTTCGTCAAATCGCCGGAAAAAATCTTCGGCCAGGGAACGGGCCACACCATCAATCAAACGCTGGCCCAATTGCGCCACCTTGCCCCCCACAGAGGCCGATACCGAGTAGCTCAGTTCGCAGGCTGCATCGACGGGCTTGAGCTGCACCTGAGCCTGTCCCTTGCCAAAACCGGCCGGGCCACCCTGCCCCTCAAAACTGATGCGGTAGCTCGACGGGGGCACGATATCGGTCAGGCTGATGTGCCCCTTGAAGCGGGCCGACACCGGACCAATGCGCAGCGCCATCCCAATATCGAATTCGTTCTCGCCGCTGGCCTCTACCTTGTCACAACCGGGTATGCAGAGCTTGAGAACCTCCGGGTCATTGAGAGCCTCCCAAGCTTGCTGCTGGGTCACGGCCAAGAGGCGGGTGGCTTGCATCTCCATGATGTAAATCCTTGAGGTCTTTAGATAAGTACGATCGAAACAACTGATTTTGCTACACCTGGCTGCGCCTCTAGCGGGCCAGCAGATGAGCCAGGCTGGCAGCAAGATCACGCAATCGACTGAGGTTATGCACGGCCAGCATCGCATGCGCCTGTCGGTGCAGCACAGAGGCACCCCGCGCCAGTGGCGCATAGCCCTCAAATCGCATCAGTGGATTGAGCCACAGCAACCGCCGGCTGTGCAAGCGCAGCCACTGCAGGCTCGCGTGCAAGGCATCGGGTTCGCCCGTGTCCAGTCCATCGGTGATAAGCAGCACCACCGAGCGGCGCCCGATCAAACGCCGGGCGTATTGGGCGCGCAGCTGATCGAGACTTTGACCCAACCGAGTACCCCCTGCGAAGTCGGTGATCAGGCTGTTGGCATGAGCCAGCATCGCATCGGTGTCAGCGTGGGCAAAGGCCGGCGCCAGATCGGTCAGGTTCATGCCAATGGCCATCACATCGCGACGCCGGTGCCCGCGAGTGGCGGCGTGCAGAAAGGCCAGCAGCAATCGGGCATAGCGCTCCATCGAGCCAGAGACATCGACGAGCACCAGCAAGGGCAGGCTTTGCGGCCTTCTTTGCAAGCGCGGCAATTCAAGCAGTTCACCACCATGGCGCGCCGCTCGATGCATGACGCCGGGCCAATGCGGTCGATCGCCTCGCCAGCCGGGCCGCAATCGCCGCGAGGGCAACTGGGGCAGCGGCAAGGGGATGTCGCGGGCCAGACGCTCGACCAAGGCAAACTCATCGGCCGACAGGCTGTTGAAATCAGCGTTATGCAGACGCTGTAAATCGCTGGCCGTCATGGTGGCGTCAAACTCCAATTGCCGGTCTGCAGCCGGCGGCTGGGCGAGCGGCCTGGCCTCTCGTTTGGGCTGCAAGGCATCGCGTACACGGGCGCGCTGCGGACTGGCGTCGGCCTTTCCCTCAGCCGATGGCAGCAACTGGGCGAGCAACTTGTGGGCTAACTTGGGATCGCGGAAGAACACATCGAAGAGCTCCCGAAACACCGCCCGGTCTTGCTCACGAGCGACCAGGACCGTCTCTAGCGCAGCCGAGAGGTCATCGCGCCGCCCGATATCAACCATCAGGGCAGCCTGCTGGGCCAATGCGATTCGGCTCGCATCAAGGGGCACGCCCGCACGTCTGAGCGCACGTCCGAACGCAGCCAGATTGCCAGCCAGCCGCCCTGATCGCGCGTCACCGAGTTGCATGGTCGGGCGACCTAGTCCATCCAGCGGATTTGGGCGGCTACAGCGACGCGCCCGAACCGGTCGAAAGCGACGCAAGCGCTAGGCCACGCGGGCGATGAAGTATGCTCATGCGAAGGCATCTACTGCGCGCTCATGGTGACAAGAAGCGAATGCGACCCGGAACGGATGACTCATCAGGACGCTGCATTGGCCTGCAAAACTTCGCCGGCCAGATCGGCCGTCAGAGCTGCGACATCTTCGCGCTGCTTGAACAAAATACCAGCCGTATCAGCGGCGACCTCTGGATCGACCGACAGGGTGTCTAGGGCCACCAGGGCCTTCGCCCATTCGACACTTTCGGCAATGCCCGGCGCACGCTGAAAGGCGTCCTTAAAAGGGGCCTGCCTGAGCCGGCTCACAAACCCCGCCACCTGCTCAGTCAGTTGCTCGCTGGCCTGCGGCACTTGGGCGCGCACGATGGCCAGTTCGCGGTCGCGGTCCGGGTAGTCGA
>JBILUT010000132.1:0-5119 GCA_044370875.1 Polaromonas sp.
GCGCGGCGCCTGCCCTTCTGCCAACCCGGTTACCTGCACCATGGACTTGTGTGAGACATGAAAAAAATATTGCACCAACAGGCTGCGCACCAGGTTTTCTGCCTCTTGCGGCTCGCTTCGCTGGAGCAGGGTGGCATAGCGGGTCAGACGCAGTTTCATCATGAAAGAAAGTCGTGCTGGCGAAGGTAGTTGTGCCAGATTTCGACGAACTGGTTTTCAGCGCCTGCCTCGCACAAGGTCAAGCGCGGCAAGATGGCAATAAAGGGATGCATGTCGACCTGACCACCATAGCGCTGGGCCATGGCTGTGGCAATGATGTTGAGGCCCTGGCGGGTTTGAGACTCGCTGTAACGGCCGATGCGCCGACCGCCCAAAATGAGTGCGGCATAGCCCAAGTGCGCCGCTTTCATGTAGGGGCCGAAGGCCTGCGCCGAGTTGCCGCCACCGCCAGTTCGAAAGTAACCCAGATGGTCTTGGATGTGGCCTATAGGCGCTAGCAGGCTGGCAGCCATAAAGGCACCAAGATCCCACAGCCCGCAATAGCTGACCCCCGCGAACATTGGCTTCTGCAGAACAGGTACCGCTTCGGCTCGGAAGACGGCATTGCTGAACTCGCCAAACCAGTTCTTGCACACGGCCGCGGTGGTCATGAACACGACATCTGCATCCAGGCTCAGCATGCGGTGTGGGCTACTGGCGACAGCAGGCGGCACGGGCTGACCCTCCAGCGGTAGGCCATCACTATTGGCCTGCCACCGGCGGCTGATCGTGCAGCTGAAGTGGGCCGAAGAGTGTGCAACCAGATGCCTCTCGTAAAAATCGGGATAGATGACGTCGTCGTCGAAGAGGATGTGCACGAGTGCAGAACTGCCTGCCCAGATGTTCAACAGGTGCAAGACATTGGGGTATCCGCCGCGGCGTGGCCCTTGATGGCACTCTATGTCCAGTCCCTGACGCAGGGGGGTAAAGGCATCCGACATAAGCGTGGCTCCATAGGCGCCATCGGGGCTGTCGTCGCTGAAAACGATCTTACGCGCCGGACGAGACTGCAGCCGCAGGCTGTTAAGCAGATCCGGCAGGTGCTGCTGCTTGAAGGCCGGAATCAGCGTCACGATGTCCATACGTCAGCGCCATCACTCATCGTCAGGCAGGCCTCACGCACGGCGCGGATGACTTGCTCTGTCTGTTGCTCGGTCTGCGTAGGCCCGATCGGCAAGCTCAATAACTCGCTGTGCAGTCGCTCGCTGATCGGCAGTCCACCTAAGCTCAAGCCCATACCCGCATACGCTGGCTGCAGGTGCGGCGGCACGGGGTAATGAATGACGGTGCCAATGCCGGCCGCTGCTAGTGCAGCCGCCAGAATGTCGCGCCGTGGGTGACGCACGACGAAGATATGCCACGCGCTGCTCAGATCTGGAGCCTGCCCCAGCGGCAGTCGTAGCCCTGTGTGCTGGAGACCCTGCAATCCCTCCAGGTAGGTCTGTGCAATAGCCGTGCGGTGCGCATTATCCGCATCCAGTGCTGGCAGCTTGGCGCGCAGCAGTGCTGCCTGTAGTTCGTCGAGCCGCGAGTTCCAGCCGACTGTCTCGTTATGGTATTTCACACGACTGCCATAGTTGCGGAGTGCACGCAGACGCTCGGCCAACTCGACATCGTTGGTGGTAATCGCGCCGCCATCACCGAGCGCACCAAGATTCTTGCCCGGGTAGAAGCTCCAGGCCGTGGCATCACCGTGTCCACCCAGGCGTCGGCCACGATAACGTGCACCATGAGCCTGCGCGCCGTCCTCCAAAACCTTGAGGCCGTACCGGCGGGCGATGGGCAGGATCGAGTCCATGTCGGCAGGACGACCGTACAGATGTACTGGGAGCAGGACGCGCGTACGCGGCGTGATGGCTGCCTCGATTCGCGATGGGTCGATATTTAAGCTGAGTTCATCGGGCTCCACTGGTACCGGCGTAGCGCCCACGTGTGTGGCGGCCAGCCAAGTGGCGATATACGTGTTGGATGGGACGATGACCTCATCCCCTGGCCCTACGCCCCAGGCGCGAAGTACCAAGCTCAACGCCTCCAGACCGTTGCCCACACCTATGGCATAAGTTGTACCGCACCATGCAGCGTACTCATGCTCAAAGGCTTTCAACTCAGATCCCATGATGTACCAGCCGGAGTCCAGCACGCGCTCAAAGGCTGCCACCAACTCGGCTCGATGCTCAGCATTGATTGCCTTCAAATCGAGAAAGGGTACCGTACTCATCTGCGTCCGATCTCAGCGAGGAACTGACCATACTCGCGAATGTAGTCCCCGCTGTCGTAGTGATCTGATGCAAACACCAACAAGATAGCGTCCACCGAGTGCTTGTACTGGATACCCCAAGTCAAGGGTGGCAGGTACAGGCCGCGTTGCGGTCCATCGAGCACCACTTCGGCCCTGTGCTCGCCATCATCGGCCACCACCGAACAGGAGCCGCGCACGCAAACCAAGAACTGGTGGCACTTTCGGTGCGCGTGCTCGCCGCGGACCTCGCGGTTGGGTACGCCCCAGACGATGAAGTAGCGCTGTGGCGCGAACGGCACATCGCGCTGAAATTCCCCTACCGAAAGGTCTCCACGCAAATCAGCGTGGAGAGGCAAGTTGTGCACAGTGACGCCACGAACCGGGAGACGAACTACCCGCTCGGTACGATCTTCCAACTTGACAGGTGCGGCTCTTAGCGCCTGCGGAACAGCATCGACATAGCCGATGATCACCGCTGGATTTCCTTCGACGATCGCACCAGGCGGTACCGAGCGCGTGACAATTGCACCGGGTCGCACCCGACAGCCGATGCCTAGCTGCAGCCCAGCATGGATGACGGCATTCGCGCCGATCTGGGTCCGATCGCCAACCGTGGTGGGCCGCTCGCTTGGCTCTGCAGCTACGAATACGGCGTAATGCTCTACCCGCACATCAAGTCCGAGCACCGTCCCACTTGCAAGCACGGCACCACTTTGGATAACGCAACCTGTTCCGCAGATGACACCGGATTCAATCAGTGCACGGGCATCAACGCAGGCACTGAGACTGGCTGTCGGTACAGAAGTGGTGGAAGTGAAGTCAGCATTCGACACGGGTACTCTCCAAGCTGCTGAGGCACCCTCAACTTGTACGGGATTGGACGGTGTTGCCGCGCTGTTGAATGGCTTGAAAAGCCAGGCGACAGACCACCAGTTCACACAAGCATTGCCGTGACCGATTCACGGCGTGCCCTCTGCCAGAT
Organism: Polaromonas sp.; assembly: GCA_044370875.1. Classification (GTDB taxonomy): domain Bacteria; phylum Pseudomonadota; class Gammaproteobacteria; order Burkholderiales; family Burkholderiaceae_C; genus Polaromonas. Next base: position 3,261 of record JBILUT010000132.1, read on the forward strand.
TGGTCGCATCGAGGAAAAGGTTTGGCACCCCGCAGCGCCTACCGCTGAATCGCGCTGGGTTTCCGTACCAGACCTCTCCGGCCGGGATGTCGCATGTGACGACGCTGCCGGCACCAACCATCGCATGCTCGCCAATGGTCACACCAGCCAAGACAGTGACATTGGCGCCAATTGATGCTCCACGGCAAATGATCGTTTGCGTGAACTCGACCGGATATATTTTGGAGCGCGGGAATAGATCGTTCGTGAAAGTGGCGTTTGGGCCGATGAAGACATCGTCTCCGACCCGCAGGCCATTCCATAGTTGGACGCCGCTCTTGACAGTGACTCGATCGCCGACAACAACATCATCTTCGATCAGGCATTGCGCATTGACGTTGCAGTCACGCCCTATGCGGGCGCCAGGTAGCACCACGACGAATTGCCAGATTCGGGTTCCTTCACCGAGTTGCGTCGATTGCACGTCCGAAAGAGGGTGACACCAAGCAGTGATTTGCTCGCTCATGGCTGCCTATCCCTTATCGATCACCCTGCACCCAATCGGATCCAGATTGACCCTGAGCAGTATCAAGTTGATCATTAGAAGTAACCAAAACTTCGTTTCAGCCAGGCAGTCACTTCAGCCACCCGCCAATCCCACTTCCCAAACTCAACAGCAAGGCATTCGCCTGTTGCCCATCATGCAGCGCGTTTGCATGCTGCACCCTCAGCGAATAGTGCTCGCCCTCGGTGGCCATCACATCGAAGAGGCTGCGGCGCCCCAGGAGTTGCCACTGTTGCACCGTGGAATTGCGCAATTGTTCGCTGTCCTTGAGCACGGATCCCACCCTGCGCGCCCGATCGAAGGAGGAGACCGTCTGCTCGTGGATTTCGTTGAGCCGTGCCATGCGTGATTCAACAGCCTCGTCTCGCTGCATCAGGGCTGCGCGGGCTCGCTTTCGGGCAGCCTCGGTGGCTGGTATCTGGGCTGGGTTGAGCAGCGGGATAGAGACGTTCACCCCTATCGACACGCCGCTCGTGCGCTGCCCCGTAAGGCCTGCGGAGCCTGAGCCCAAGCCCGTGTTGGTATTGCCACCAAGGACCCAAGTGACTTGCGGTTTGGCGGAGGCTTCCACGGACTGGGCGAACTTGTCTGCTGCATCGGCCTGTGCCTTGAGTACTTGAAGATCAGCCGATTGGTGAATGTCGGCAGCCAGCTCCGTGATGGCCGGCACCTGGAGCAGTACCGTCGACAAACCTTGTGCAGAAGACAGGCCTTCGCCCACCAGCCTGCGCAGGCGAACCTCAATCTGCCGCACTTGTGACTGGGCCTGAGCTTGGGAAAGCTCTGCTTGCTGGAGCGACTTTCGGGCTTGCACCAGTTCGCTGGCCCGGCCTCGGTCGCTGGTCACGATGGCCTCGAGAGCCTGAACCAGGCACGCCATCTTCCCGACGTACTGCCCATAGATCAGGACGTGCTGCCGGTATCGGCTTCGCTCCAGCGCCAGCGAGACGGTGTTGAGAGCCAGTTGCTCCTGCGCGCTCAACAACCCCTGCCGGGCCGCCTCGGCCAGCTGTGCTCGCCAATCGATCAGCTTGCTGAGTCTGCCCCCGTCGTAGAGAACCTGGCTGACCTGGATCGAGCCTTGCACCTGAAGTGGAGAGCTTTGGGTGGCTCCTGCAGACGTTAGGACGGAAGGGCCAGCGCCGGCACTCAGTGAGGCCTGAGGGCCCTTGGCTGAGCGGGTCTCCTCCAAATCACTCAAGGCCGCTTCAGCCAGCAACGCGGAAGCGCCTACCGCTTTGCTTCGCTGGATGGCTTCTCGCACCAGACTGGCCAGGCGCTCACGAGGAGTTGAGCTCTGCGCTGATTCCTCGGG
>JBILUT010000133.1:0-5104 GCA_044370875.1 Polaromonas sp.
GGCCAACCTGGATCAGGTTCTGATCCTGCTGGCGGCCGAGCCTGAGTTTTCCGAAGGCCAGCTTACCCGCGCTTTGATCGCCTGCCGGGCCCAGCAGCTGCCCGTTCTCATCGGCCTGAACAAACAAGACTTGCGGCCCGAGTTTGATCGCGCCTGGACGCGACTCTTGCCCTACCGCCAGATGCACGAACAAGTGCTGCCGCTGGCCATCAAGCCCAGAGGCACAGCGCGGGATCTGTCAGATCTGCATCAAAAGCTCGACGGCAAGACCACGCTGGTGCTCGGCCCATCGGGCGCCGGCAAAAGCAGCCTGGTCAATGCCCTGGTGCCCGATGCCGGCGCCGCGACCGCCGAGATATCCCGTGCTTTGGCCAGCGGCCGCCACACCACCACCCGAACCACGCTGTACTGGCTCGATGCTGATCGACAGACCGCGCTGATCGACTCACCCGGGTTCCAGGAATTCGGTCTGCATCACATCCCGGCTACCGCACTGGCCTCACTGATGCCCGACCTTCAGGCCCACGCGCAAGCGTGCCGCTTCAACAACTGCAGCCATCGGCATGAGCCGGGCTGCGGCGTGATCCGGGCGCTGGAATCGGACAGCCAGGCTGAAGGACTGATCAACCCCTCACGCTACCGAATCTATCTGGAACTCTTTGACGAGCTGTCACAACCGGCTCGTTACTGATCGGCGCGCCAAGGCCGTCCGCCTCAGCCCAACAGGCGGGCCAAAGTGAGCAAGGCCAGCAGTACGATCCACAGCACCACCGCGCGCCAGACCAAACCGACCACGCTGCGCAAATGCACCGGCTCGGGGGGACGCCCTCCGACGCTGGGCGGCACCGTCAGACCCGACGACTGCGACACGTCCGATACGTCGGTGCGCAGGGGGGAACCGCCCAGCTGCACGTTAACCGCACCCGCGGTGGCAGCAACCAAGATAGCCTCGTTGCGCTGTACCCGCGTCAGATCGGCCGTCGCCATCTGGGCGTGGCACTGACGCCAGCTGTCCACCGCATCCTCGAAACTGCCTACCACTGCAAAGGCCATGGCGGTCATCCGCGAAGGCAGTGCATCAATCAGGCCCCAGGCCTTGCCAGAGGCCGCCACCAAGGCGGGGCTGACACCCTCACCGGGCTGGCCTCCCTTGTGGCTCCAATAGCGATGGGCATAGTCGGCCAGGCGGTAGATCACCGCACCGGCCGGCCCCAAACCCAAGGCAGCCAACACCGAAAACCAACTCAAGACCCCAAACACATGACGGTGCGCCGCAAGTACCGAGTGCTCAATCACATGACGAACAAGTTCGCTGCGTGGCAGCGAACTGGCATCAACCCGTTGCCATCGCGCCAGGGCAGCCCGCGCCTGCTCTTCATCGCCCAGCTCGAGGGCATCGCGAATGACCGTGAAATGATGGCTGAACTGGCGAAACCCTAGCGTCAGATAGAGGATGGCCACGTTCCAGAAAAAAGCAAAGACCGGATGCACCCACCAAAGCAGATGGTGCACGGCCATGGCCAGCAAAGAGGGCAAGAGCACCGCGACCGACCAGGCGAGCCAGCCGTGATGGGCCAGGCCCGCATCGAGATTGCGGCCCACGATACGCACCCAGCCACGCGGCACCGCATGCAGGAAGCCGCCCTGGGTCAAGGGCCTGGCCTGCTCAACGATCAGGGCCATCAGCACCGCAAGAAAACTCATGGGTCAATGATATCGCCCGACCGCGGACACTGCCGCACTTGTGTTCCTTCAACTGACAAGAAATCGGTAGAGGTTTCGCAGCATGCCGGCCGTGGCCCCCCAGATGAAACGTTCCCGCTCATCCGGGGATCTCCAGGGTATCGACAAGAATCGGCGCTCGGCCCCCGCCATCAGGGCCTGATGGTGATGGTGATGGGCCGGGTTCATCAGGTGGTCAAAGGGCACCTCAAAGACATCGGCGACTTCAGCCGGATTGGGCTGCAAGGAAAAGCCCGGTTGCACCAGAGCCACCACCGGCGTAACGATGAAAGCCGTCGCGGTCACATAGGTCGGCAACGTGCCAAGCACCTCGACGAATGAGTCATGCAGCCCGATCTCTTCATGGGCTTCGCGCAAAGCAGTGTGGACAAGATCCGGGTCGGATGCGTCCTTGCGCCCGCCGGGAAAGGCGATTTGCCCCGAGTGCGACGACAAATTGCGGCCACGCTCGGTCAGCAGCAAGGTCAGTTGTGAATCTCGCATGACCAGCGGCACCAAAACCGCAGCCAAGGCCGACTGTCGGCCCGGCAGCGGCAGTTCACGCAGAATCTCAGGCGACCAGCTCGGTGGTTGCGCAAAGTGCGAGCGGATTCCCCGAGGCGTGAGCCGATCAGCTGGCACCGCTTGCAGATGGTGGTCGGTGCGATGCGGCCGCACCGCACGCGGGTCAAAGCCCTCGATCGCACTCACGGCAGCGGCCCCATTGAAAAAGCCGCTACAAGTAGCGGCTTTCGAGGATGGACCATAGGGCGCGGGCGATCAGGCTGCTGCCTTGGCACCCAGCTTTTCGCGAATGCGAGCCGACTTGCCGCTGCGGTCACGCAGGTAGTACAGCTTGGCACGACGCACATCGCCACGGCGCTTGACTTCGATCTTGGCAATCAGCGGGCTGTAGACCTGAAAGGTCCGCTCCACGCCTTCGCCGTTGGAAATCTTGCGGACGGTGAAACTGGAATTGAGACCACGGTTGCGCTTGGCAATCACCACGCCCTCAAAGGCCTGTACCCGCTTGCGGTTGCCTTCAACCACATTGACGCTAACGATCACGGTGTCGCCGGGAGCGTACGGAGGAATGGCTTTGTTCAAGCGGGCGATTTCCTCGTTCTCGAGGGTTTGGATCAGATTCATGAGAGGATTCCTCGTCTGTCTTCTTCGTTCATGCACGCGCTGCACTAAAGACCGCAAATCCAAAGTCCGCTGAGGACAAGCGCCGCCAAATGGGCTGCGCCGGTTGCAGTGGCCGCCAGAGGACCGAAAAGCCCTCCATTATAGCTAGGACGGCTCACCCGCCCCGTTTTGCGGCGGCAGGCCCGGCAAAGCCGATGGGCCTGGCGCTGCCGGAGCTTGCGGATCGTTGGCCTGATGCAACAGATCGGGCCTGCGCCGGGCCGTCAGGTCCTGGCTTTGCTGGCGCCGCCACTGTGCGATCTGAGCATGGTGCCCCGAGAGCAGCACCTGCGGCACCGGCCGCCCCTGCCAGACCTCGGGCCGGCTGTAATGCGGGCAGTCGAGCAAACCGCCCAGATCCGGACTGAAGCTGTCTTGCTGATGGCTACCCTCGTCATGCAACACGCCCGGTTGCAACCGCGCCACTGCATCGATCAGGGCCAGCGCGGCGATCTCGCCGCCTGAGAGCACAAAGTCGCCCAGGCTGATTTCCTCATCGACACAGGCGTCCACAAAGCGCTGGTCAATCCCCTCATAACGTCCGCAGATCAAGATGGCCCCGGCGCTGTCGGACGCCCAGCGACCAACGGCGGCCTGATCGAGCACCCGCCCGGCTGGCGAAAAAAGCAGCACGGCAGCGCCCTGGCCCCGATCGGCCCGAACCTGCTGCAGACACTGCCACAACGGCTCGGCCAACATGACCATGCCCGGCCCCCCCCCGTAGGGCCTGTCATCGACCCGCCGGTAGGCGCCCTCGCCAAAATCCCTGAGGTTCCAGAGGCGTAGCGCAACCTGCCCCGATTCGAAGGCGCGACGGGTTACACCCTGCGATATGAAGGGCTCGAACAGTTCCGGGAAAAGGGTGATGACGTCAAAACGCATCGTCACCTCAGTAGTCGAGCTGCCAATCCACGGTGATGCGTCGACTGGCAAGGTCAACTGCATCCACGTAGGCCGAGACGAAGGGAATCAAGCATTGGGCGCGCGGAGCAGCCTCATCCGGTGCGTCAGACGCTGGTGTCGCGAGCACCAGCACCGAGGTGGGGCCGGTGGCCATGAGATCACGCACGCACCCCAAAAAATGACCCTGCCTGTTGTGAACTTCCAGACCGATCAGGTCGACCCAGTAGAACTCGTCGGCCGCGGTGGCCGGGAAGGCGGCGCGCGGCAAAAAAATACGCGCACCCTTGAGCGACTCGGCCAAGCTCCGGTCGGCCACGCCTTGCACTTGGGCCACCATCACATCGGCATGAAGCTTGGACTCATCAATCGACAGGCTGACCGTGCCCTTGAAAGCTGAAAAGCCCGGACTGAGCCGGGCTTGCGGGGCCTGGAGCCACCAGGTTTTGGCCTGGAGCAAGGCCAGCGGGTCGTTGCTGTGGGGCAGAACCTTGATCCAGCCCTTGACGCCCCAAGCGTCCATGACGCGCCCGACTTCCACGGCATCGTCCGGCAGGGACGATGGCTGGAACACGGACATGGCCGCGCTCAGGCTGCGGCCGGCGCCGCCTGCTTGACCAGACGCACCACCGTGGGCGAGGCCTGGGCACCCACGCCCTGCCAGTAGCTCAGGCGGTCCATGGCTACGCGCAGGCCTTCCTCGCTGGCTGTTGCCAGAGGGTTGTAAAAACCGATGCGCTCAATAAACCGACCGTCACGGCGGTTGCGCTTGTCAGCGACGACGATGTTGAAAAACGGGCGATGCTTGGAGCCGCCACGGGAGAGTCGGATCACGACCATGATTTATCCTTCGGGTGGAGGGGCGATAAGCCCCGCAAGTCCCGCAGCGTATGAGACACGAGGCGTGGCCACCCGGCCAGCCAAACGCTGCAAAGCCTTCAATTGTAGTCCAAACCAGCCAACCGGCTGCCTGACAGGCCCAAGTCATGACCCTTGCCCTGCGACCGAGCCAACCCGACGACCTGACCGCCATCACCGAGATCTACGCCCACCATGTACGCCATGGCACCGGCACTTTTGAGATCGATCCGCCCAGCCTGGAAGATATGCGCAACCGGCATGCCGATGTCCTGCGCAAGGGTCTGCCCTATTTGGTGGCGGAGGAGGCGGGGCAAATTCTTGGTTTTGCCTATTGCAACTGGTTCAAGCCACGACCGGCCTATCGCTTTTCGGCCGAGGACTCGATCTACATCGCACCATCAGCCCATCGCCGTGGACTGGGCCGAGCCCTTCT
>JBILUT010000134.1:0-5102 GCA_044370875.1 Polaromonas sp.
CGGCAGCCTCGGGGTTTTCGATCAGCAGCGCGATGCCTTGGCCGCCACCGACGCAGGCGCTAGCGATGCCCCAGCGCAGGGATGAGCGCCTGAGTTCGCGGGCCAGGGTGAGGGTGAGCCGCACGCCGGTGCAGGCCAGCGGATGACCCAGGGCGATGGCCCCGCCATTGACATTGAGTTTGCGCAGGTCCAGGCCCAAGTCGCGGGCGACAGCCAGGGTCTGCGCGCCCTGGGCTTCGTTGATCTCAAAGCGGCCGATCTGCTCGAGCTTCAAGCCGGTGCGCTCGAGCAGCAGCCTGATCGCAGGGGCCGGGCCGATGCCCATGATCTCCGGCGGTACGCCGACCACCGCGGCGGCAACCACCCGCGCCAGCGCGGGCTTGTTTCGGGCTCGGGCATAGACCCCGGAGCTCACCACGCAGGCGGCGGCACCATCGACCAGCGCCGAGCTGTTGCCACCGGTCTGCACGCCACCGTCGTAGACCGGTTTGAGCTTGGCCAGCACCTCCACGGGCGAGGGGCGCGGGTGGGTGTCGCTCGCCACTTCAGTGGCCTTGCCCTGCAGTTTGATGCCGCGGGGCTTGTAGCCTTCGACCTCAAACTTCTCGTTGATCACCGGCACGATTTCACCCGCGTGAAAACCGTTGTGCTGAGCCGCTACCGCCTTGGCAAAGGATTCGCTGGCGAATTGGTCAACTTCCTCGCGGCTGATCTGGTACTTTCGCGCCAGGTTCTCAGCGGTCTGAATCATGTTGATGCCCGCGGCCGGATCCTTGAGCGCTTCCCACATGAAGTCCTTGAAGCCCACCGGCGCACCCAGCTTGAAGCCGTTGCGGTGATCGAAGGCGGCGATCGGGTTGCGGGTCATGCTCTCGGTACCGACCACCAAGGCGGCCTCGCACACTCCGGCCTGGATTTGCTCGCCGGCCTGCCGAAACAGTTCGAAGCCGGTGCCGCAGATGCGCTGGGCCATCAGCGCTGGGACGTCCTGGGGCACGCCGGCATACAAGCCGATGTGGCGCGGCAGCACGAATTGATCAAAGTCGCCCGGCGCCATGTTGCCGGTGATCACCGAACCGATGTCGGTGGCCGCCACGCCGGCACGCTGGAGGGCCTCACGGGCCGCCTTGATGCCCAGGTCGGTGGGCGAAATGTGACCCAGCGCCCCGCAGTAATCGACCATCGGGGTACGCACGCCCTCGTGCATCCAGATGTCGTCGAAGGCGTTGAAGAAACCTCGGGGGGCCATGGTGTTCTCTCTGCGGGTCAAGCCCGGGGTTTGAGGATGGGGCTGAGGGTGTCGGCATGCAGCGCGGCCACGGTGGCGGCGCGGTGGCTGAGCACCGAGCGCTGGTTGATCGAGCCCTTGTCGGTGATCTCGCCCTTGTCGATGGTGGGCGGCTCGGCCAGCAAGCACAGGCGGGCGATGCGGTTGGCGCTGCCGGTGGCGGCTTGGGCCAGCATATCGACAATCTCCTGGAATCGATCCAGCACCCGCTGGTGGGTGAGCACATCCGCCAGCGGGGCCTCGGCGGGCAGGCCGCTGAGGCTGCGCACAGCGGGAGCCGGGAAGACCATGGCGCCGAGCTCCTTCATGTTCAGGCCGGTGATGACCACGTCCTGGATGTAGGGTGCGCCCGCTGCAATGATCTTGGCGCGCAGCGGCCCGACACTGACGAAGGTTCCGGTGGCGAGCTTGAAGTCTTCGGCAATCCGTCCATCGAACTTCAGGCCCAGATGCGGGTTGCCTTCGTCGATCCACTGAACTGCATCGCCGGTCTTGAAAAAGCCTTCCTCGTCGAAGGCCTCGGCTGTTTCTTGCGGCGCGCGCCAATAGCCGGGGGTGATGTTGGGACCCCGGTAGCGCACCTCGGTCTTGCCATCGACCGGCACCAGCTTGAGCTCCAGGCCGGGCGTGGGAACGCCCAGGTCACCTGCGCGCACATGGGGGTTGGTGACAAAAATGCCAAAGGGGCTCGACTCCGTCATGCCCAGGCCGGTGCCCATCACAATGCGTTCGCCGATCTCCCGTTCCTGACTTTCGTACAGGCTGTCCCAGATGGGTTGGGCCAAGGCTGCGCCGGCGTAGAAGAACATTTGCACCCGGGCCAGCAGGGTCTTGCGCAGCGCATCATCGGTCTTCATGGCCTGGGCGATGGCCTCAAAACCGGTGGGTACGTTGAAGTACACGGTGGGCGAAATCTCACGCAGATTGCGCAGGGTTTCATGCATCAGGGCGGGCGTGGGCTTGCCGTCATCAATGTAGAGCGTCCCACCGTGGAAGACCACCATGCCAAAGTTGTGGTTGCCACCGAAGGTGTGGTTCCATGGCAGCCAGTCGACCAGCACCAGGTCCTGCTCGGCCAGCACCGGCATGGACTGGCTCATTTGCTGCTGGTTGGCACACCACATGCGGTTGGTGTTGATGACCGCTTTGGGCAGCTTGGTCGACCCGCTGGTAAACAGAAACTTGACGATGGTGTCCGGTCCGGTGGCCAGGCGGGCCCGCTCCACCGCCTCGGTCGCTGACGTGGCGCACAGATCTTCAAAGCGCAGACCAGCGTGTCCGGGGACGCTGCCCTCGACCATCACGATATCCAGGTCATCGCTGGCCACTGCGGCGATCGCCTTGGCATAGCGGGTGTCCTGTGCAAACAGCAGTCCCGGGGTGACTGTGCGCAGCACATGCTTGAGTTTGTCGTAATCGACGCTGACCAGGCTGTACGGGGGCGAGACTGGCGTGTAGGGGATGCCGGCGATCATGCAGCCCAGCGCCATCAGGGCATGCTCGAGGCTGTTCTCGCTGAGGATGGCCACTGGCCGCTCGACGTTCAAACCGCGATCGATCAGGCCTTGCGCGATATTGCGCGCGGTTTGCCAGGCCTGGCCGTAGCTCAGGTGCTGCCAAGGACCCAGGCCGCCCTCGGCGGTCTTGACACGCCGGGCCATGAAGGTCTGATCGGGTCGGACCGCTGCCCAATGGGCGAGCCGGTCGCTGAGCCGATCGGGGAAAGTCAGCAGGTCTTGGTCGGCCCTCAGGTAGCGGGCTCCGTCTGCTCCGTCGTGCAATGCGACGCGGGTAACACCGAATCGCAGGGGGCGGAATTTGGGGGCCGTCATGCTGGGTGGCTCGGGTGTGGGTCAGTCGGTCTTTTTAACTTTGGCCGCCTTGCCGTCGAGGAAGGCGCGCACCCGCGCCTTGGCCTCTGGCGCGGCCTGCGCGATGGAGGAGATCAGTGCTTCGGTCAGATACCCGTGGTCGGCGGGCTGCTCGGCAATGCGGGGCAGGGCATGCATCAGCGCGTAATTGGTCAGCGGGGCATTGGACGCTACCGCAGTGGCCAGTTCAATCGCTTTTTCCAGGGCCTGACCTTTGGGTACCAGGTACTGCGCAAAGCCCAGGCGCTCGCCGTCCTGGGCGTTGTAGACGCGGCCGGTGAGCATCATGTCGGTCATGCGCGCCACGCCGATCAGTTTTGGAATTCGCACCGAGCCGCCGCCGCCGACGAAAATGCCGCGGGTGCCCTCCGGCAGAGCGTAGAAGGCCGTTTCATCGGCCACCCGGATGTGGCAGGCGCTGGCTAGTTCCAGTCCGCCGCCGACCACGGCGCCGTGCAGAGCGGCGATGACCGGCACCGAGCCGTATTGGACCTGCTCAAGCGCCTGGTGCCACATGCGCGAATGCGCAACCCCTTGTCCGGCATCGCGCTCCTTCAACTCGGACAAGTCCAGTCCGGCGCAGAAATGTTCGCCCTGGCCATGGAGTACGGCGGCGCGCACACCTTGGGGCAGATGCTCGAATTGATTGCGCAGGGCCAGGATCAGGCCGTCGTTGAGTGCATTGCGCTTGCGCGGACGGTTCAGCGCGATGATGGCCAGCTGCTGTTGCTCGCCGGCCAGGGTCATCTGAAGGTCTGGGTGCTGCATGGACAAGACTGCAAAGTGAACGCTATTATGGTTATCTAACATAACTAATTAAAGCCCCTTCGTGCCGGTTTTTGTGCGGGTTTACCCTCGATTCGGACGAAAAAAAGCCGGGCTGGGCCCGGCTTTCGCGTTCTGAACCCGGCGGTGCCGGTCAGATCGAATCGATAAAGCTCCGCAGCTTGTCCGACCGGCTTGGGTGCTTAAGCTTGCGCAGGGCCTTGGCTTCGATCTGCCGGATGCGCTCGCGGGTCACGTCAAACTGCTTGCCCACCTCTTCGAGGGTGTGGTCGGTCGACATCTCGATGCCAAAGCGCATGCGCAGCACCTTGGCCTCGCGCGGGGTCAGACTGTCCAGGATGTCCTTGACCACATCGCGCAGACCAGCCTGCATGGCCGCGTCCAGGGGCGCGGTGTTGGTGCTGTCCTCAATGAAGTCGCCCAAGTGGCTGTCGTCGTCGTCGCCGATGGGCGTCTCCATCGAGATCGGCTCCTTGGCGATCTTCATGATCTTGCGGATCTTGTCCTCGGGGATTTCCATCTTGGCCGCCAGAATGCCGGCGTCGGGTTCGTAGCCGAACTCCTGCAAGTGCTGGCGGGAGAGCCGGTTCATCTTGTTGATGGTCTCGATCATGTGCACCGGGATTCGGATGGTGCGGGCCTGATCGGCGATCGAGCGGGTGATGGCCTGCCGGATCCACCAGGTGGCGTAAGTGGAAAACTTGTAGCCACGGCGATATTCAAACTTGTCGACCGCTTTCATCAGGCCAATGTTGCCTTCTTGGATGAGGTCGAGGAACTGCAGGCCGCGGTTGGTGTACTTCTTGGCGATGGAAATGACCAGTCGCAGGTTGGCCTCGATCATCTCCTTCTTGGCATCACGCGAGGAGCGCTCGCCCTCATTCATGCGCTTGCTGATGTCCTTGAGCTGATCGAGCGGCACCACCACGCTCGCTTGCAGCTGAGCCAGCTTGGCCTGCAGCTCCTGTACCGCCGGAATGTTGCGACCGAGCACGGCGGACCAGGGCTTGCCGGCGGCGGCCTGCTTCTCGACCCACTTGGGATTGAGCAGGTTGGGCGGAAAGTCCTTGATGAAGGTCTCCTGGGGCATGCCGCACTTGTCGACGATGATGCGACGCAGATCACGTTCGACCTTGCGCACCGTGCCAACCTGCTCG
>JBILUT010000135.1:0-5090 GCA_044370875.1 Polaromonas sp.
GCTGCCAAGCTTTACAGCAACCCCTTGAACCCCATGGCGCAAACGCCCCTGGCACAGCGTGTGTCTGCTGGCTACGCCTTGATGCACCGCTTGGGCAAGGACTACGAAAAGCCAGAATTTGGCATCAAGACCGTGAAGGTCAATCGGGTCGATGTGGCCATCCACGAGCGGATCGAGATCGACAAGCCTTTTTGCGAACTGCGCCGTTTCAAGCGCTTCTCAGACGATGCGGCCACATTGACTCAACTCAAGGCCCAGCCCGTGGTGCTGATCGTGGCGCCTTTGTCGGGCCACTACGCCACCCTGTTGCGCGATACCGTCAAGCAGATGCTCAAGGATCACAAGGTCTACATCACCGACTGGCGCAACGCCCGCATGGTGCCCTTGGAGCAAGGCGACTTTCACCTGGATGACTATGTCGGCTATGTACAGGAGTTCATCAGACACCTGCAAAAGCGCTACGGTCACTGCCACGTGGTGAGTGTGTGTCAGCCCACGGTACCGGTGCTGGCGGCCGTCTCGCTGATGGCCTCGCGCGGCGAGCAGACGCCGCTGACCATGACGATGATGGGCGGGCCCATTGATGCGCGCAAATCCCCGACCGCGGTCAACAACCTGGCCATGAACAAGAGTCACACTTGGTTCGAAAACAACGTCATCTTCCGAGTGCCCAGCAACTTCCCGGGCGCGGGACGTCGGGTGTACCCAGGCTTCATGCAGCATGCCGGCTTTGTGGCAATGAACCCTGATCGACATGCCAACAGCCATTACGACTATTTCAAGGATTTGATCAAGGGCGACGACGCCAGCGCCGAGGCCCATCGCAAGTTCTACGACGAGTACAACGCGGTACTCGACATGGATGCGCATTACTACCTGGAGACGATCCGCACGGTGTTCCAGGAATTCAAGCTCGTGCACGGCACCTGGCAGGTACTCAGCGCCCAGGGCGAGCCCGAATCAGTTCGCCCCCAGGACATACGCCAAACAGCTCTGATGACCGTCGAGGGCGAGCTTGACGACATCTCTGGCTCTGGGCAGACAGCTGCGGCCCATGACCTGTGTACCGGCGTTGCCAAATCCATGAAGAAGCATCTGGAAGTGCCCGGAGCCGGTCATTACGGCATCTTCAGCGGACGCCGCTGGCGGGATATGGTCTACCCCCAGGTCAAGGCCTTCATCCAGACTGGCCAGGCCAGACCGGTGGGCAAAGGCAGCCGTAGCCCCGCAGCCGTACCGGTGCCGCAGACGGCGCGGGTCACCGCTCGCAAGTCCGGGCGCAGCGCCGTGAAGAAGCCCGCCCGCAAGACGGCGAGTCGCTCGGGCGCTGCCCGCGCCTGAGTGCGCGCTCCTTCTGACCGCACCGGGGTCCGGATTCGTGCAAGCTGACCACGCGCCGCTGGTCGACCGGCTGCACGATGCGCTGCCACAGACGCAGTGCACCCGCTGTGGATTCCCCGATTGCCGAGCCTACGCGCAGGCCATCGCCGACGGTCACGCTGCCATCAATCAGTGTCCTCCGGGCGGCGCGCAAGGCATTGTCAGACTGGCGGCGATCACCGGCGCCCCCGTGCTGCCGCTCAATGCGAGCCACGGGGTTGAAGCACCTCGGGCGGTCGCAGTGATCGATGAAAACTGGTGTATCGGTTGCACCTTGTGCCAACCCGTATGCCCGACCGATGCAATCGTCGGCAGCAACAAGCTGATGCACACCGTCATCGAGTCACATTGCACCGGCTGCCAATTGTGCGTGCCTGCGTGCCCGGTGGACTGTATTGAGATGGTGGAGGTGACCCAAACCACCGGCTGGTCGGCTTGGTCATCGGATCAGGCTGCTGAGGCCCGGCAGCGCTATGAGGGCCATCAAGCCCGCCACGCCCGAACCCGGACCGAAAAGTCAGAACGTCTGGGCAAAGTGGCGCAGGACAAGTTGAAGGATTTGGCATCCCACAGCCAGATCACAGATCCAACCGAACTTGAGCGCAAACGCCGACTGATTGAGGCCGCGCTGGAGCAAGCCCGAATCCGCCGCAAAAATAGAAGCGGCTGATACTTGAAGACCGCGCGCTAGGGCTCGGCGCCCGCTTGCAAGGCAGCGAAAGCCGAAATCACCTCAGGCGGAGCCTGCACCAGTTCAATCAGCACACCTTCTCCACCGATCGGAAAATCCTCACTGGCCTTCGGATGCAGGAAACAAATATCAAAACCTGCTGCTCCCTTGCGGATCCCACCTGGCGCAAAACGCACCCCCTTGGCGCCAAGCCACTGAACGGCGGCTGGCAAATCATCGATCCACAGGCCCACATGATTGAGCGGCGTCGCATGCACCGCCGGCTTTTTGTCGGGATCAAGCGGCTGCATCAAATCCACCTCGACCTTGAAAGCGCCACTACCGATGGCGCAAATGTCTTCGTCGACGTTCTCGCGCTCGCTGACAAAGCGTCCGGTGACCGATAGCCCAAGCATGTCGACCCACAGGGTACGCAGTTTGTCCTTGCTTGGACCACCGATAGCGATTTGCTGAATACCTAATACCTTGAAAGGCCGGGGCGAGGACGTTTGCGAGAAAAGCATATCAGCCCTCCTGGGTGCGACGACCGGCCAGATAGCGCACGCCCTGCGACCCGGCACGCTCGCTGTGCGGTGTGCCAGCCGACAGTCGAAAAATATCGCCCGACCCATAGTGATGATCGACCCCGTCCACGCTGATGGTGAAGTCGCCCTCCAGAATCAAGGCGCAGGCATCAAACGCGTGGACATGATCCCCCATGGTGTAGCCAGCCGGCTGCTGGACCGAGGTGATCACCTGGTAACCCTCGGCATGCAGCTGCGCTTCAAAAGCGTCAAGATTCATGGTTCACCTCAGGCGAATTCAAGGATGGGCTGATCGACTGACAACGATTCGCCTTTGGCCGCAAGAACTTTTCCGACCACGCCATCGGCCGCCGCGAACAGCACGTTTTCCATTTTCATCGCCTCGATCACGGCCACGCGCTCCCCAGCTTGTACCTTCTGGCCGGGCTGTACCGCTACATCAACCAGCAGGCCGGGCATGGGCGAAAGCACAAAACGGCTCATGTCGGGTGGTGCCTTGTAGGGCATGAGCTGATAAAGCTGCGCCATACGGGGAGACACCACCAGCGCCTCAATGCGCAAGCCATTGTGCTGAACGGCCAAGGCCAAAGGATTGCGGGAAGTGCCACGCTCCACCTGCGCGGTAAACCGCTGTCCATTGACCGAGCCCTGTATGCAGATCGCGTTGAGCCTGGAGCCGCTTTCTATGGCGTAGTTCTTGCCATTGACCTGAATCACGGCCGGGCCATGAATGCTGCCGGTATCGTCGACCATGACCTCCATATACCGGTGCTGCCCGGACTTGCCGAGCACGATCACGGTGTAGTGTTGTCCAACCTTGACGTCATAACCGGGCAACTGCCCGCCCAGCCGGGCCGCCCGCTCGCGCGATTTTCGGCGGACATAAGCGGCCAACGCCACCAAGAAACCGGGGTCGGCATGCTCGACCTCCTCCGCACTGAAGCCCTGACCATAGTGCTCGGCAATGAATCCGGTGTTGAAATGGCCCTGCACAAAATCAGGATGCGCCAGCAAGGCAGCCTGGAAGGGAATGTTGGAACTGATTCCTCGGATCACGAATCCATTGAGCGCTTCACGCATCTTGGCAATCGCGTCGAGCCGATCGCGACCATGCACGATCAGCTTGGCAATCATCGAGTCGTAGTACATCGGGATCTCGCCGCCTTCCTGCACCCCGGTATCGACCCGAACGCCGTACAAAGACTGGGTATCTGCCTGGCGCATGCTCGCCGTCGGTGGCTGAAAACGAACCAGCCGGCCTGTGGACGGAAGAAAATTTCGGAAGGGATCTTCAGCATTGATGCGGCATTCAATGGCCCAGCCCTCACGCCGTACTTCGTCCTGGGTCAGGGGTAGTTTTTCGCCAGCTGCAACACGGATCATCAGTTCGACCAGATCCAGGCCAGTGATGCACTCGGTCACCGGATGCTCAACCTGCAAACGGGTGTTCATTTCCAGGAAATAAAAATCCTGGTCTTTGCCAACCACAAACTCCACGGTACCCGCGCTCTGGTACTTCACAGCTTTGGCCAAGGCCACCGCTTGCTCGCCCATGGCCTTGCGGGTTGCATCGGTGATGAAGGGCGAAGGCGCCTCTTCAATCACCTTTTGGTGCCGGCGCTGAATTGAGCACTCGCGCTCATTGAGGTAAATGACATTGCCATGCGCATCACCGAGCACCTGAATTTCAATGTGACGAGGCTCCAGCACATACTTTTCAATGAACACACGGTCGTCGCCAAAGCTGTTACGCGCCTCGTTGCGGCACGAGGAGAAGCCGTCGAAGGCCTCCTTATCGTTAAAGGCCACTCTCAGGCCCTTGCCACCCCCACCGGCCGAAGCCTTGATCATCACGGGGTAACCAATTGACTTGGCAATCTCAACTGCTCTCTCCGCCGAATCGATGGCGTCGTTGTAGCCGGGAATGGTATTGACCCGGGCCTCGTTGGCGAGCTTCTTGGACGCGATCTTGTCGCCCATTGCCGCAATGGAATAGTGCTTGGGTCCGATAAAGACCATGCCCTCCTCTTCAACGCGCCGTGCAAAGTCTTCGTTCTCCGACAGGAAACCATAGCCCGGATGCACCGCCTGGGCGCCAGTCGATTTGGCCGCTGCGATGATTTTGTCGGCCACCAGGTACGACTCTCTCGAGGGAGCCGGCCCCAACAGCACAGCTTCATCGGCCAGTTGTACATGACGCGCCTCCCGGTCGGCCTCGGAGTACACCGCCACAGTGGCAATGCCCATCCGGCGGGCCGTTGAAATGACGCGACAAGCAATTTCACCGCGGTTGGCAATCAGAATCTTCTTGAACATCTTCTTCTCCTGGAAGAAAGCAAAAGGGGGCCTACACCTGAGTCAGCGCCGGAATCAGGCGGCCTTCAAAGTGGAATATTTCCGTGCTTGCGCCAAGGGTTCTCGACCTTCTTGTCCCTGAGCATCACCAGAGACCGACCAATACGCTTGCGGGTCTCATGCGGCAGGATCACATCGTC
>JBILUT010000137.1:0-5078 GCA_044370875.1 Polaromonas sp.
GCCCTTGACCCTGCCGTCCTGGCGCCGCGGCGCGACGCCAGGCCCATCGAGCACATCGGCAAAACCGCCGTCGGGATTTTGAAAAGCCAACAGTTGGGGCAAGATCGCGCGCAACCACGATTCGGTGTCGCTGGGGCGGTGCCCGATGAGGCGATGGGCATGCACCAAGACATCGACCAAATCGACATCGATGCAGGCGCTGACCAGGGCCGGCGGCTGACTCAGGCAGTAATCGACCGCCTTGTCATGAAAGGGCAAAGGCCGTTGACAGTGGTACCACAGGTGGTAGTTGTGCATGGAGCCCGCCATGGCGTGGAGCAGGCGGGTCGGGTCCGACAACTGCCCCACGCCCCAAAAGCCCGTGCTGGGCTCCTGCAGTCGGTCATGCCAGGCGAACATCAAGGCCAGGGCCTGCTCGACCGCGCTGCGATGCCCGGCTCCATGCCTGGCCATCAAGAACAGAAAGCTGCCCAAGTTGACGATGTTGTTGCCCTCGAGCCAGGGGTCGCGCAGATCGCGTTCAGCCAGCCAGGCCTTGAGCACAAGCGGATCGAGGTATTTCTCGGCAAAGCGCAACTGCGGCACCTGCTCGGGCGCGAGCGCCTGGATAGCCCCCAGGGTGTAGTTGCTGACGTGAAAATCAATGTAGTTCCAGGTTTCGACCGGATCGGGCTTCTTGAAAACCTCGTCGTCTCGCATGCCCGGAACCCTGAACACGCCATCGGCGCGCCGGTGGCCAAGCAGCCAATCGGCCAGGGCTTGACGCTGCGCGCCGCTCAGATTCCCTAACCCGCCGAGCAAGTCCAGACCCATGATGGCGTTGTAAGTGCCAGGCAGCAGCATGCCCGGCCAGCGCTGCGCATCGTGGGCAGCACTGATGCGCACCACGCCCAGGGGCTGCCCTGGCGCCTGCAACTGGGCAAACCAGTCCAAAGTGCGCTCGCGCGCTCGCAACACCTGGGCCTGCAAGGCGTGATCGGCAGAAAAGTCGTCAGCGTCTGTTGTCATGGCATGGCTCAGCCCTTGACCGCACCGGCCGTCATGCCCGTCATGACGCGGCGCTGGGCAAGCAGGAAAAACAGGGTCACCGGCAAGGTGGTCAGCACCGACAGGGCCATGATGCCCTGAAAGTTCACGCCAAGCTCACCGCTGATGTTCATCAGGGCCACCGGCAAAGTGAAGGTATCGGGCGAACGCGAGACCACCATCACCGGCAGCCACTGCGACCAATTGAGCAAAAAGGTAATGACCGTCGCAGTCGCCACGATAGGCATGGCCAGCGGCATGACGACCATGAACAGCACCTGCCATTCTCGGGCGCCATCGATCAGAGCCGCCTCAATGACCGACTTGGGGATGCCCCTGAAAAACTGCTCGAACAAAAAGAACTGGATCGGCCCGAGGGCCAGGAACATCACGATGCCGGCGTAACTGCCGAGCAAGCCAAGCTTGTACATCACGATGTACACCGGGATGACCAGCAGCATATAGGGGTACATGATGGTCATCAGGAAGCCCAAGCGCAACAGCCGAAACAGCCAGAACTGCGGCCGCCTGACCAGCGCATAAGCGCCCAGGGCGCTGACAAAAACCCCGGCAACCGTTGAAGCGGCCGTTATAAACAGGGAGTTGAGCACATAGCGCCAAAGCGGGGTGCCACCAATCTGCGCGATGTCTCGAAACACATCGAAGCTGATCGTCTCGGGCCACGGACGCAGGGGCGAGGACAAAATGGCTTCGCTGGTGCGAAAGGCGCTGACCAACATCCACCAATAGGGATAGAGGCAAAAAAAACTCACCAGCAGGCCGCAGGCCACAGCGAGCACCTTGAGGGCGGCGGTGTGATGCGATCGATTCATGGGCGAGGTTTTTGCAAGTACATCACGGCCAGCGCCAGCACGATCACGATGGCAAACAGCACACTGGCCATGGCCGTGGCCTCACCGTAGCGGCCTTGATCAAACAACTGGTAAGCGTAATAACTCAGAAAGTTCGTGCTGTCATTGGGCCCGCCTTTGGTCATGACCGCCACCACAGTGAAGGTCTTGAGATACTGGATGAGCGCATAGACACTGTTGACGAGCAGTGCCGGTCGCAACTGCGGCAGCAGCACATGCCAAAACTTAAGCCAGGGTCCAGCCCCGTCAATCTCGGCGGCCTCCCATTGCGATCGGTCACACAAGGCCAGATTGGCCAGGAAAATCACCACATAAAAACCCACGTGATGCCACAACTCGGCAATCAGAACCGCTGTGATCACGGTCTGGGTTGACGCAAGCCCGCCAAAGGTCGGCAGGTTCAGATAGGTCAAGCCCACATTGATGGCGCCAAAGCTCTGGTCAAAAAGCCAGCGCCAGACCACATAGCCCGCGATGTCGGGCGTGACCACCGGTAGAAAAACCGCTACCTTGAAGAAGGTGCGCCACTTGCCTACCCACACCGAGTGCAGCAGCAGCGCGTACAGCAAGGACAACACGATGGTGCTGACCACGGCCAGCGTGGTGTAGTAGAGCGTGCGTCCCAGCGAGGCGAGAAAGACAGGATCGGCGAAGATGGACGCATAGTTGGCCAGCCCCACCCAGGTGGCATTGGGTTTGAGGGCCGTGGCCGATGCGGTCATGGAGGTCTGGATCGACAGGACGATAGGCCAGACGCCAAAGACCACGGTCAAGGCGGCAAAGGGCAGCACGAACAACCAGAACACGCCGATGGGCGGCAAGGGGTCAGGCCTGAGCGGGCCGACGCCCGCCGCGCGCACCGGTGGGTTCATGGCAGGACGCTGCCGGAGTCTGCATCAAACAGATGCAGGCGGGTGGACTCGAGATGAATCTGCGCCTGCGTCCCGGGCCGAGGCCCGTAATGGCTCGGACAACGCGCCACAAGCTCAACTTCACCGACGCTGAAGGTCACCAAGGTCTCGGCGCCCAAAAGCTCGGTCAACACGACCGTAGCCGGCACGGCCACCCTGGACGGCGCAGGGGTCAAATGCACGTCCTCGGGGCGTATGCCCAGCACATGCCGCTTGGCCGTACCGGCGCGCGCCAGCCAGGCGGGGGGCATCCCAGCGATGCAATCGGGCCCGAGCTGCAAGCCGGTCGGCAGCACTTGCACGGCCAGCAAATTCATTGCGGGCGAGCCGGTAAAGCCGGCCACGAAGAGCGCCGCAGGTGTGTCGTAGACCTCGGTGGGCCGACCGTACTGCATCAGACGGCCGGCGCTCAAGACGGCGATCCGGTCAGCGAGGGTCATCGCCTCGACCTGGTCGTGCGTCACATAGATGATGGTCGCGCCCAGGCGCTGGTGCAGCTTTTTGATCTCGGTGCGCATCTGGACACGCAACTGCGCATCCAAATTGGACAGCGGCTCATCGAACAGAAAAACCTTGGGCTGACGCACGATCGCACGGCCTATGGCCACCCGCTGGCGCTGCCCACCGGACAAGGCCGCGGGCTTGCGATCGAGCATGTGGTCAATCTGCAGCAAGCGGGCCGCGTCCATCACGCGCTGCCTGATCTCGTGCTCCGGGTGCTTGCGCAGACGCAGCCCAAAGGCCATGTTGTCGTACAGGCTCTTGTGCGGATACAGCGCATAGTCCTGGAAGACCATGGCGATGTCGCGGTCCCGGGGCGGCAGGTCGTTGACCCGCTGCCCATCGATCAGGATGTCTCCGCCTGAGATCGACTCGAGCCCGGCGATCATGCGCAAGAGCGTGCTCTTGCCACAACCGGACGGGCCCACCAGCACCACGAACTCGCCGTGGCCAACGCTCAAATCGACGCCGTGAACAACGGTCTGCTTGCCGTCGTAGCTTTTGACGACGTGTTGAATTTCAACGCTGGCCACCCAATGGCTCTCCCGCTTTACTTTTTGGCCGACAACTGGGTAACCAGGGCTCGCATTTCATTGGCGGTCTCGCTGATGAACGCCTTCCAGTTGGCCGGTGGCTTGGCCAACGCCGTGAGCAGCTTGCGGTGGTATGCCGCCTCGAGCTCAGGGTAGAAGGCGTGTATGGCTTCCGGAAAATCGTAGGCCACAAGCGAATAGTTGGCGGTAGCAAAGTAACGCTGGCGCTCAGACAGCGCGGCCAGATCGAGGTCCTTGCGCACCCCCGAGCCCACATTGTCGAGCGAGGCCTGCTGAGCCGGTTTGCTCAGCAAAAACTTGGCGAACTCCACTGCCAGGGCCTTGTTGGGAGAGTTCTCAGGAACGGCCACGCCACGCATGCCACCGATGACCACTGAGTTCTTGCGCCCGTCGAAGGCTGGCCAGGGGCCAACCAGAAAGTCGCCCTTGAGAACCGTCGGGCCATCCCATTTGCGCACATTCCAGTCGCCGACCCGGAACATTCCGGCGCGCCCCCCCTCGATGATCTGGTACATCTCGGGGAAGGAGTGGTTAATCGTATCGGGCGACATGTATCGGTACTCGGTGTAGGCCTTAAGCACTTCTTCGAGCACCTTGGCCCGCGCCGGCTCGTCGATGACGATCTTGCCCTGCGGATCGATGACCGTGTGACGCAAACCCGAGCCAAACATGAACAAGTCCAGCATGTGGACCAAATCGCGCGGCTTGGCCGCCTGCAGCGCCATGCCAAAGGTGTCGGCGCGGCCGTTGCCATCAGGATCTGCATCCCGGAATTTGACCGCCACGCGCTGAACGTCAGCCCAGGTGGCGGGGAATTTTTCCCCGACCTTGTCCAGCCAGCTCTTGCGCACTCCCAGAGCCATTTGCACCCGCTGAATCGGCAAGATGATCATCTTGTTGCCATGCGTGGCCACGCGCAGATCGTCTTCGGACAAAAAGGCCTTGTCGCTCACCGAGGCGAGCACCGGCCTGAGATCCATCAACTTGTTGGTCTGATCGGCGACCCGAATCACACGCTCGTAGTTGTTGTAGATCAGATCGGGCGCGGTGTCGGTGTTGATAGAGGAAATCGCACGGCCGAACCACTGTTCGGTGGGAAAACTCACCGACTTGACAGTTACCCCCGGCCGGGTCTTAGCAAACTCCGCGCCCGCGGCTTGGAACCACTTGACGCCGTTGTCACCCAGATCATGCCAGATCACGAGTTCCTGGGC
>JBILUT010000136.1:0-5078 GCA_044370875.1 Polaromonas sp.
CGGCGGTCCACGCTATTGCCGAATTGGCGCAGGCCGAGCAGAGCGAGGTGGTGGCTGCCGCCTACGCCGGAGAGCAACTGGCCTTTGGGCCGGACTATCTGATTCCCAAGCCCTTTGACCCCCGGCTGATGATGAAAATCGCGCCGGCGGTGGCCCGGGCCGCCATGCAAAGCGGGGTGGCCCAGCGGCCGATCGACAACCTCGAAGCCTATGTCGAACGGCTGCAGAGTTTTGTCTATGCCTCGGGCACCACCATGAAGCCGATCTTCTCGGCCGCCAAGAAGGCCCTGCGCAAGCGGGTGGCCTATGCCGAGGGCGAAGAAGAGCGGGTGCTGCGCGCCTGCCAGATCGTGGTCGACGAGGGGCTCGCACGGCCCACCCTGATCGGGCGTCCGGCAGTCATTGAGCAACGGGTCGAAAAATTCGGGCTGCGACTGCGCGCCGGCATCGATTACGACATCGTCAATGTCGAGCAGGACGATCGCTACCGGGACTTTTGGCAGACCTACCATCGCATGATGGAGCGTCGGGGCGTGACTGTCCAGATGGCCAAGATCGAAATGCGGCGCCGGCTGACGCTGATCGGCACCATGCTGCTGCACAAGGGCGATGTCGACGGTCTCATTGTGGGCACCTGGGGCACCACCCAGATCCACCTGAACCACATCGATCAGGTGATTGGGCGGCGTGCCGGTGTCAGCACCTATGCCTGCATGAACGGACTGATGTTGCCCGGCCGACAGGTGTTCCTGGTTGACACCCATGTGAACTATGAGCCCACGGCCGAGCAACTGGCCGAGATCACCAGCATGGCGGCCGAAGAGATGCTGCGTTTTGGCATCAAACCCAAGGCTGCCCTGCTGTCGCATTCGAATTTCGGGTCGTCGGACCAGCCCACCGCGCTGAAAATGCGCCGCACCTTGCAACTGCTGCAAGAGCGGGCGCCCTGGCTGGAGGTCGATGGCGAGATGCACGGGGACATGGCTCTCGATCCCGCGGGACGGCAGGCGATCATGCCCCACAGCGGGCTCAGCGGCGCGGCCAACCTGTTGGTGTTCCCCAATATCGACGCGGCCAATATCTCCTACAACCTGCTCAAGACCGCCGCCGGGGGCAATATTGCGATTGGCCCGGTGCTGCTCGGCGCGGCCAAACCGGTGCATATCCTGACGGCCAGCACGACGGTCCGGCGCATCGTCAACATGACGGCGTTGACAGTTGCCGATGCCAACGCGCATCGCTGAAACAGCGACACCCTGGGTTCAGGCCGGCACCTTTTTTGGGCAAACAAAGCCTTTTCGCGGCCCCTCAAACTAGCTAGCGCACACAAACTTATTGAAAAACCAAGCCCATCTAACAGGTTAATGCGGGTAAGCCCTTGCATTTTTCGCCCACATCCGTCACACTTGAACGCGGAAGTTAAGGGTTAACCCGCGACGCGACAGCTGATGTGGGGTCTCTCCTGAGGTTGAAAAAGGTTTTTCATGCTGTGCAAAACGGGCCGACTGTGGCGCGTGGCAGCCGCCGCCTTTGCACTGTCCTTGGCGACGGTAGCCGTCACGCCGGCACTGGCCAAAGGCCAACACAGCGCTGAAAAACCCGCCGAGTCCACGATTGCGGCGGCCCAGCTGCCTGTGCAGGGCCAACAAGTTTTGGCCCTGATTTATCAGGGGGGGCCGTTCCGCTATGAAAAGGACGGCACGGTATTCGGGAACCGGGAAAGGTTACTGCCCCTGTACCCGCGCGGTTATTACCGCGAGTACACCGTCAGAACCCCAGGGGTGAGCCACCGGGGGGCCCGGCGAATTGTCTGCGGCGGAAAGGTGAAGACGACGCCCGATGTCTGCTACTACACCGAGGACCATTACGCAAGCTTCAGGCGTATCGTCCCGTAGAAAGAAGAGCCGATGAGCCAAGAAGATTTTGATTTGTCTTTTGAACCTGAGCCAATCATGGAAAGAAACGCGGAGATGGACATGCCACTTCGTAACGTCAGATCGAACATCGTGCAGTCCATCCGGGCGTTCCGGGTTCAGGACCTGCAAGAAGCCGCTACCGCGCTGGGCCATCACTTCCTGTATGCCAACCTGGGTCAGGCCCAGAGCAAGCAGGACGTGCTGGATGCAATCGCCGCGCAGTACACCTTTCCATCGCACTTTGGCAAAAATTTCGATGCGCTCTACGACTGCATGACCGATCTGGTCCACAAATCCGGCCAGCAACCGGGTTTCATCGTGGTACTCGAGCACATTCCGGCCAACAGCAAATTTGACAAGGAAGCACGCGAGCAGCTGCTCGACATCTTCCGGGACGCCGCAGATTACTGGGCGGACCGAAAGATACCCTTCCGATGTTTCTATTCTTTTCTGTAGCCCGTTCCCCAGAAATTGGCCAAGGGGAACGGGCCAGCGAGGCCCAGCAAGCCGATGAGAACGGCGAAGTCATGCCCACCGACAAATTGGTGGATGTCTCGCCACTCGCCTTGCGCATGAGCAGCCCTTTCAACGCCGGTTACTGGATGACCGCCGCCTGAAAGCGCCGCCGCTCCAGGCGAGGGCATCACGCCCGATCCTGCCAAAGCCCGCCTCTAGGCGGGCTTTTTCATGCGCCCTGCGCCGCCCCATCGCCTTGACTTGTGGCGCCGCTGAGGTGCTGCGCCAGCGCCACGTATTCGCCCACCGCAACTTCCTGCGCGCGGCGCTGCAGGTCAAAGGCGATTTCACTGGAGCGCTCCTCCAGCCAGGGGCCCAGGGTGTGGCGCAGCAATTTGCGACGCTGACTGAAGGCGACCTGCACCAATTGCGTCAACAGCGCAAGGTCCAGATCTGGGGCGAGGCTTAGCGGGCACATCCGCACCACCGCACTGTCGACCCGGGGCGGCGGATCAAAGCTGTCTGGCGGGACAAAGAGCACCGTCTCCATCGCATAACGCCACTGCAGCATGACGCTCAGCCGCCCATAGGCCGCGCTGTCTGGCGGCGCCACCATCCGGTCGATGACTTCCTTCTGCAGCATGAAGTGCTGGTCTTCGATCAGATCGACCGCATCGAGCAGATGAAAGAGGATCGGGGTCGAGATGTTGTAAGGCAGGTTTCCAACCACCCTCAGGCGCCGCCCCGGCACACCGTCACAAAGTCGGGCGGCCAGAGCCGGCACATCGAGGGCCAGCACATCGGCCTCGATCACTTCAAGCTGCTGATGCGCTCGCAACCGAGCGGCCAAATCACGATCGAGTTCGACCACCGCCAGGTGACCCAGTCGCTCGACCAAAGGCTGCGTCAGGGCAGCCAATCCGGGGCCGATCTCAAGCACCGCCTGTCCCGGTCGCGGATCAACCGCCGCCACGATGCGGTCGATGATCGAGGTATCGACCAGAAAATGCTGACCAAACCGCTTTCGGGCTGTGTGCCTGAGGGCCAGCGGCGAGGCCTTACTGCGGCGGGTCGCGGTATTCGACATAGGCGCGGCCACGAACATCCTGCACCCAGGCGCGCAGCGCCTCATCGGCCTTGCGTTCACGCACCTCACGGCGGGCCAGCTCACGCTTTTCTTTTTCAGTCAAGGGGATCTCGCGGCGCTCGAGCACCTCGATCAGGTGCACCCCGAAGCGCGAAACGAGAGGTTCGGAAACCTGGCCAATCGCCAGCTCGTTCATGACCTGCTCGAACTCGGGCACAAACATGCCCGGGGAAGCCCAGCCGAGATCTCCCCCGCTGCGAGCCGACCCGTCCTCGCTGAACTCACGCGCGAGCTGCGCAAAATCATCCAGCCCCGCCTGGATGCGGCGCTTGAAGTCTGCCAGCCGGGCACGCGCAGCCGCCTCGGTCAGTCGCACGCTGGGGCGCAGCAGAATATGCCGCGCACGGGTCTGCTGGACCTGGCTGAGTTCGTCCACCGGCATCTTGCGCTCAAGCACCTTGAGCAAATGAAAGCCGGCACCGCTGCGCACCGGCCCGGAGACCTGGCCAACCGCCAGGGAGCGCACCGCCTCCAAAAAAAGCGGCGGGTATCGATCCAGGGTGCGCAAGCCGAGCTGGCCCCCATTGACTTTATCGGGCGCATCCGACACCTGCCGAGCCAGCTGCAAAAAGTCAGCGCCCTCCATCAATTGACGGCGTAACTGCTCCGCACGGGCCCCCAACTGCCGCTCCTGCTCGGGCGTGCTGTTCTCTGCGACCGCTACAAGAATCTGCGCCAGATGAATTTGCGTGGGTTCAGCTTTGGCCACGGCGACCTGCCGATCCGCCAGGTATCGATCTACTTCAAGTTCGCTGACGCGAACGCGGGCATCTACTTCGCGGTCACGCAGACGACTGATGAGAATCTCATCACGCAGGTCGCGCCGATAGCGCTCAAAAAGGATGCCTTCGGCTGCCAGTTGCCGCCGCAGCTGCTCCACCGTCATCTGGTTCTGGCGGGCCACGTCAGCCACTGCCTGGTCGACCAAGGCATCATCGACCCGTATGCCCGTTTCCGTGGCCAGTTGCACCTGGGCCCGCTCCGCAATCAGCGCCTCCAGCGCTTGACTGGCCAAGTTCGCAGGCGTCACCGCCGGACCTGCGCGACCGGCCAGACGCTGCACACGCGCACGCACATCCTGGTTGGTGATCGGCTCGGCGTTGACGACTGCCACGATGTAGTCGATCGAGCGCACCGATGTGCCAGCCTGCGCGTTGCCCTGGGCCGATGCCAGCGTGGCCCACGACAGCATCAGCGCTCCAAGAGCCGCCCCCAAAGCCGGGCGCGAGAATGAAGAATCAGTCATAGTTGGAATACCGGCTTGGTAGGTTCACCTGATCTCGCAAAAGTTGGTAGTGGGGGATGTTGTTCTTCAAGACACCCAGCGGATTGTTGCCGATGCGGGAAAAGCCGGCGAGCTCAAGCTGAAACATGATCTGCGTGTTGGCCCGGCTAGACCCGCTGAAGGTTCGCTGCAGCACCGCGCGCCCAATCCAGCAGCAGCCATCGTATTCGACCCCGACCACCCCATCGACCAATCGCCGGTCCGTCGCACTGTAATTGAGCCGCCCCACGCTGTAGTAGCGCTTACCCCCCTGACCTCGGCCCGGACCCAGATT
>JBILUT010000138.1:0-5037 GCA_044370875.1 Polaromonas sp.
GAGGCTGCCCAGGGGAAGAGCCCCTTTTTCACCTTGATACCTTGCGCCTTGGCCTGCTCCTCGGTCAGGCCCACCCAGGCCACTTCGGGGTCGGTGTAGGCCACGCTCGGAATCACCCGAGCATTGAAGGCCGCCGATGCGAGCTCCTTGTTACCCTGCAACTCGCCGGCGATGACCTCGGCCGCCACGTGTGCCTCGTGGACCGCCTTGTGCGCGAGCATGGGCTGGCCCACGATGTCGCCAATGGCGAAGATATGCGGCGCATTGGTGCGCATCTGGATGTCGACGTTGATAAAGCCACGGTCAGAGACGACAACGCCCGCTTTCTCGGCGGCGATCTTCTTGCCGTTGGGCGTGCGACCCACCGCCTGCAGCACCAGGTCGTAAGTGCCTTCGCTCTTGCTGCCATCGAGCCCTTCAAACTGCACCTTGATGCCTTCTGGCGTGGCCTGCGCACCCACCGTCTTGGTCTTGAGCATGATCTGGTCGAAACGATGCTTGTTCATCTTTTCCCAGACCTTCACCAGATCGCGGTCAGCCCCTTGCATCAGGCCGTCCATCATCTCAACCACATCCAGGCGCGCGCCGAGTGTGCTGTAGACCGTACCCATCTCCAGGCCGATGATTCCGCCGCCAACGATGAGCATTTTTTTGGGCACGCTGGCCAGGCCTAGCGCGCCGGTGGAGTCCACGACCCGCGGATCGTTGGGCATGAAAGGCAGACGCACCGCCTGCGAGCCGGCCGCAATGATGGCGCGCTTGAAGGCCACCACTTTCTTGCTACCCGTCTTCTCCTGCCCGCCGCCGGTGGTCTCCTCCACTTCGAGGTGATTGGCGCCCACAAAAGCGCCACAGCCGCGCACAATGGTGACCTTGCGCATCTTGGCCATGGCAGCCAGACCGACGGTGAGCTTGCCGATCACTTTGTCCTTGTGACCGCGCAGCCTGTCGATATTGAGCTTGGGCGCGCCAAAGTCCACGCCCAGATCGGCCATATGGCTGACTTCATCCATCACGGCAGCCACATGCAGCAGCGCCTTCGACGGAATGCAGCCTACGTTCAGGCACACGCCACCCAGGGTGGCATAACGCTCGACGATCACAACCTTCAGACCCAGATCGGCGGCGCGGAAGGCGGCCGAGTACCCACCAGGGCCACCGCCGAGCACAAGCACATCGCAATCGAGGTCAGCGCTGCCGGCAAACGTGCTGGCCGATGATGCCGCAGGCAACGGCGCGGCGGGGGCAACCGGTGCCGGTACGGGGCTTGCAGATACGGCCGGCGCTGCACCCGCTGGCACGACAGCCGCCGATGCAGCACCTTCGAGCGTCAGCACCACCGTACCCTGGTTGACCTTGTCGCCGAGCTTGACCTTGAGTTCTTTCACCACACCGCCATGGCTAGAGGGAATTTCCATCGAGGCCTTGTCCGACTCAACCGTAATGAGGCTCTGTTCCGGCTTGACCACATCACCCGGCTTGACCAGCACTTCGATGACGGCGACATCCTTGAAGTCGCCGATGTCAGGAACCTTGATCTCGATCACTGTGGCATTCATAGTGCGCTTGCTTTCATTTTGAGCGTGTATATCTCGACCGGCGGTGCCGAGTTTTTGTCAAATTCGCAGCCCGCATTGACGCCAATCAGCGCCACCTCGCGAGCGGTCTTGGCCTTGTCCCACGCTGCATACATGGCGCCCAGCGCAAAACTGCGCCCCGAACCTATGCCCCAGAACTGCTTGAATTCAAAAATTTCGCGGTAGCTGTAGAGGCCATAGATACCCGTCTGGTTGGCAATGACCAGGCTGAACTGGCTCGACTCATAAGGGTCGTTCTCGTCTTCCTTGGTCTGCAGGTAAAACTGATCCTTGAGCACCGGATGCAGGCGGGTGAAGGTATCGAAGATCTGGTCTTTGCCGCCCAACTGAACCTGTTCCACCGGCAACGAATTCATGGCCTTGCGCAGCACCGGGAAATGGGCCACCGATCCAGCCATGCCTACGTAGCTCACGCCCTGCGGCGTATCCAGGCGCATGATCTTGCTGTTGGCCTCAAAGCGGTTACCCAGCCGCGTATCCCCAAAAGTCACCAAAGCGTCGGCTGCGATCGCAACCTGTCCGCCCTTCCTGACGATTACCAGCGTTGTCATGTTCTGCTCCCTGATCTGCCCATGCTGCAAAAACGCCTAGCTTACCCGCCTGGCACAGCTGAGCTTTCAGAGCAGCACGCGACGGAAGTCGCCGAGGATCTGACCCAGGTAGGCATTGAAGCGGGCCGCCGCTGCACCGTCGATCACCCGGTGGTCCCAGGTCAGCGACAGCGGCAGCATCAGGCGCGGCACAAAGGCCTGTCCATTCCAGACCGGTTCCATTTGGCTCTTGCAAACTCCCAAAATGGCCACTTCGGGCGCATTGATGATGGGCGTGAAATAGCGGCCACCAATACCTCCCAAACTCGAGATGGTGAAGGTCGCACCGCTCATGTCAGCCGGGCCCAGCTTGCCCTCGCGGGCCTTCTTGGCCAGTTCGGCCATCTCCTGGCTGATCTGCAGCACGCCTTTCTTGTCGGCGTCCTTGATCACGGGGACCACCAAGCCATTGGGGGTGTCAGCGGCAAAACCGATGTGCCAGTAGCTCTTGTAGATCAGGGCATCGCCGTCGAGGCTGCTGTTGAACTCGGGGAATTTCTTCAGCGCCGCTACACAGGCCTTGATCAGGAAAGCGAGCATGGTCACCTTGACGCCGCTCTTCTCGTGCTCCTTGTTGGTGCTGACACGAAAAGCCTCAAGATCGGTGATGTCGGCGTCGTCGTGGTTGGTGACCGCCGGAATCATCACGGCGTTGCGCAACAGGTTGGCGCCGCTGATCTTCTTGATGCGCGAGAGTTCCTTGCGCTCTATGGGACCAAACTTGGCAAAGTCCACCTTGGGCCAGGGGATCAGGCCCAGCTCGGAGCCACCCCCGCCGCCTGCCGGCGCCTTGGCCGCCTGCGCCTTGGTCTGTGTGGCTCCGCTCATCACCGACTGCGTGAATTTCTGCACATCCTCTGCGGTGATCCGGCCCTTGGGGCCCGAACCCCGAACCTCATCGAGCGGCACACCCAGTTCGCGAGCAAACTTGCGAACCGAGGGCGACGCATGGGGCAAGCCGGCGCTGGCCGCGCCTGGCTGGTGTGCAGCCAGCGGCGCCAAAGCCACAGCAGGCGCAGCTGCGACGGTCGCCTGAGCGGCCGCGGCGGCTACCGGGGCTACCGGGGCAACCGCAGCTGCAGTCGCCTCGGATGCCGAGGGCACTGACACGGAGCCGGCAGGGCCCTCAATCAGGGCAATCAGATCGCCGATGTTGACCTTGTCGCCCAACTTGACCCGCAGCTCCTTGAGCACACCGGCCGACGAGGACGGGATCTCCATCGAAGCCTTGTCAGATTCAACGGTGATCAACGACTGCTCCAAGGCAATGACATCGCCGGGCTTGGCCAGCAACTCGATCACCGCCACATCCTTGAAGTCGCCGATATCGGGCACACGGATCTCGCGCAAACCCACCGGGCCTTGCGCAGGCACCTGAGCCGGCGCAGCCGCGAGGGCTGGTGCGGGGGCCGCTGGCACCGCCGGGGCTGGCGCTGCAGGGACGGCACCCGTTGTCTCCATCACCGCGATGACAGAGCCCTCGCCGACCTTGTCGCCCAATTTGATCTTGAGTTCCTTGATCACGCCGGCATGGCTCGATGGAATCTCCATCGAGGCCTTGTCCGATTCCACCGTGATCAACGATTGCTCTGCCTTGACCGTATCGCCCGGCTTGACCAGCAGTTCAATCACGGCCACTTCCTTGAAGTCACCGATGTCGGGCACATTGATGTCTATCAAAGCCATGTGTCTTGTCTCCTGATGTGTCCTGGCCTGTCTCAGGCGTACAGCGGATTGACCTTGTCGGTATTGAGCCCGTATTGGGCAATGGCTTCGGCAACCTTGGAGGCAGGCAGCTCACCCTGCTCGCTCAGGGCCCTGAGGGCCGCCACAACGATGTAATGCCGGTTCACCTCAAAATGCTCACGCAGCCTGCTGCGGAAATCGCTGCGACCGAAGCCATCGGTACCGAGCACCTTGTAGACCCGTCCGGCTGGGATGAAGGCCCGAATTTGCTCGGCATAGGATTTCATGTAATCGGTGGACGCCACCACCGGTCCGGCCTGGCGCTGCAGTTGCTGCGCCACGAAAGGCAGGCGCGGCGACTCGGTCGGATGCAGCAGGTTCCAGCGCTCGGCATCGTGTCCATCGCGAGCCAGTTCATTGAAGCTCGGGCAACTCCAGACGGCAGCGGCCACGCCCCAATGCTCCTCCAGCAGCACCTTGGCAGCCATCGACTCGCGCAGGATGGAGCCTGACCCCAACAGGTTCACCTTGAGCTTGCCCTTGACCTTGCCGGGCTCTTGCAACAAGTACATGCCCTTGATGATCTGCTCTTCCGTGCCGCTCTGCAGGCCCGGCATGGCGTAGTTCTCATTGAGCAAAGTCAGGTAGTAAAAGACGTTGTCCTGCTTTTCAACCATGCGCTTGAGACCATGCTGCATGATCACCGCCACCTCATGGGCAAAGGTGGGGTCGTAGCTGATGCAGTTGGGAATGGTGCCCGCGAGGATGTGGCTGTGCCCGTCCTCGTGCTGCAAACCCTCGCCATTGAGGGTGGTGCGTCCCGATGTCCCGCCCAGCAGGAAGCCACGGGCCTGCATGTCGCCAGCCGCCCAGGCCAAGTCGCCAATGCGCTGGAAACCGAACATCGAGTAGTACACATAGAAAGGAATCATGATCCGGTTGGAGGTGCTGTAACTGGTTGCAGCTGCAATCCAGCTGGACATGCCCCCGGCCTCGTTGATGCCCTCTTGCAAGATCTGCCCGGCCTTGTCTTCGCTGTAGTACATCACCTGGTCCTTGTCGACCGGGGTGTATTGCTGGCCAGCGGGGTTGTAGATCCCGACCTGCCGGAACAAACCCTCCATGCCGAAGGTACGCGCCTCATCCACCAAGATGGGCACAAC
>JBILUT010000139.1:0-4966 GCA_044370875.1 Polaromonas sp.
CTGGTGCGAGAACTCAACCTCGCAGGGCCCTACCTCGCCTTCCACTGGCGCCGCGCGTGAAGGTTCCGGCGTGCAGGCCAGGGGGATGTGGCCCTCTCCTGCGAACAGACCGGAGGTGGGGTCCATGCCGATCCATCCGGCCCCCGGCAAAAACACTTCGCACCAAGCGTGCAGGTCGGGGGAGTCGACATCCGTGCCGGTCGAGCCGCTGGGGGTCGCGACCTCTGCCTCAATTTGTAAGGAGTAGCCGGAGACGAATCGCGCGGCCAGGCCCAAATGACGAAGAAGTTGCACCATGAGCCAGGTGCTGTCGCGGCAAGATCCCGAGCCCAAAGTCAGCGTCTGCTCGGGCGTTTGCACGCCGGGCTCCAGGCGAATCCGGTAAGCGATGTCTTGCTGTAGTCGGCGGT
Source organism: Polaromonas sp. (assembly GCA_044370875.1). Taxonomy (GTDB): domain Bacteria; phylum Pseudomonadota; class Gammaproteobacteria; order Burkholderiales; family Burkholderiaceae_C; genus Polaromonas. The sequence continues at coordinate 411 of JBILUT010000139.1, forward strand.
TGAGTGTCACCAAAAACTCCACCGTCGAACGTGGCGTGCAGTCTATGCTTTTTAGATACTGTTCTAGCCGAGGCGTCAACGGTTCAGCGGCCAGGTAGGGCGCCAGATCCCGGGCCAGATTGATTTCATATCGAAACGGAATTTGCTCGGCCTGCGGCTCCAGGAAAAAATCAAAGGGGTTATAGACCGCCAGCTCGACCACCAGATCGACGGTGACCTCCAGTCTGCGGGCCAGTTGCTGAAAAACCAGCCGAGCCTGGTAGTTGGCAAATGGGTCTTGTTGCCAGTTGATGAAATGCTCTTGCGGCTCGACCCGAAGTGCGTATGACAGGATGCGGCTGCGGCAGTGGGGTGCAGGTCGCAAGCGCACCAACTGCGGGCCAAGCCACACCGGGCGGTCGTAGCGGTATTCGGTCAGGTGCTTGAGCGCAACACAGATAGACACGGATCTGACTTCTCCTGGTTAAAAAAAGTGGCCTGCCGTCCGAGCTGAACTACAGCGCCAGACCCTGCGACATACTCGCCAAACCCTGGCAACCGGGCGGGTCGAAAACTCTTCAATGTGAGTTAGGTGACCTTCAAAGCAAGGGTTGCGTCAACCGCACCTTCTCGGAAAGCGCCCGGTCGCCTCCCCAGCCCGATTGTCGTGTCTTGGAGTGATTGTGCAGCCATCGTCCGAGCAGGGCGCCTTGGTTCGTTCGCCGGCCCCGTGGGCCTTGGGCGCGGTCTTTGGCACAGCCCTGCAGTTGGAACAGTCGCAGCTCGGGCCACCCGCGCAGTATGCGACTGTGCTGGTGGTTGGGATCCTGCTGACCCTGGGGGCCTTTCGTTGCCGAACGGCTTTTGCTCATGCGATTCTGGCCTGGGTCGCCGCTGCTGTGCTCGCCATGGCGCAGGCGGGTTGGCGTGCCAGTTGGTTTGATGGGCGAGCGCTCGGTAGCAGCCTTGAAGGACGCGACATCGTGGTGATCGGCCAAGTTGAGGGTTTGCCCCAGCCTGGCTCTGATGCGCTGCGTTTTCGATTGCGGGTCCAGCAAGCTTGGCTGGAGGATCGGGTAGTGTCTTTACCGCAGCGCATCGCGCTGAGTTGGTACGCCTACCGCCCCAGGGTGGCGACGGTCACCGCAGCCGATGAGCCCGATGCGACCGAGGATCAGGCCGCGCGTCAGCCACAGGCCTTGCAGGCCGGCGAGCGATGGCGCCTGACGGTGCGGCTCAAAGCGCCGCACGGACAACGCAATCCGCACGGTGATGACCATGAACTCAGGCTGTGGGAGCAGGGCGTGCAGGCGGTCGGTTATGTCCGAACGGCTGCCCGTCACGAGCCGCCCAGTCGGATTGATGTTGCCCGCGGATATTGGGTGGAGCGAGCGCGGCAGGCCACCCGTTCGGCCATCGCCCGGGAGCTTGAAAGTCCCGCACTGGCCGGGGTGATCGCTGCGCTGGTCATGGGCGACCAGCAGGCCATTGAACGCGCCGACTGGGATGTGTTCAGAGCCACGGGCGTGGCACACCTGATGAGCATTTCCGGCCTGCACATTACCTTGTTTGCCTGGCTTGCGGCGGCGATGCTTACTGCGTTCTGGCGGCTGTCGGTGCGCTGGAGCCCGTCTTGGTGCCTGCAGGTGCCCGCCCATCTGGCTGGTGCCTGGGGAGGCTTGTTGCTGGCCTTGGCCTACGCCTTGTTTTCGGGGTGGGGCTTGCCGGCCCAGCGCACCGTCCTGATGCTTGCGGTGGTGGTCTGGCTGCGCACATCGGCCCGTCAGTGGCCCTGGCCCCAGGTCTGGCTGGTGGTCATGGCCAGCATCGTGCTGTTTGATCCCTGGGCCTTGCGCAGTGCCGGTTTCTGGCTATCGTTCGTGGCGGTGGGCTTGCTTTTCGCCACCGATCCAGGCCACCCCGGTCAGCCGATCCGAGGCCACGAAGCTTGGCGTCAAGCGCTATCCCGGGCTTTGGGCGCTGGCTTGAGGCTGCTGCGCGAACAGTGGGTGATGACACTGGCCTTGGCCCCGCTGAGTTTGCTGCTGTTTCAGCAGGTTTCGGTTGTCGGCTTGTTGGCCAATGCGTTTGCCATACCTTGGGTCACCCTGGTGGTCACACCGCTGGCTTTGCTGGGGCTGATGTTTGCACCGGCTTGGAGTTTGGCCGGCCTCCTGCTGGAGGCCCTGATGGCCATTTTGATGCCCCTGTCGCAGCTTTCGTGGGCCATCTTGGAGCGTCCTGCCGCCCCATGGTGGTGCGCCGCGGCCGGTTTGCTGGGCGGCGCGCTTTTATTGGTGCGCGTTCCCTGGTCGATGCGACTTCTGGGCCTGCCCTTGATCTTGCCGGTCCTGCTGTGGCAGCCCCCGCGCCCGCCGTCGGGCAGCTTTGAATTGCTCGCGTTCGATGTGGGACAAGGCAGTGCGGTGCTGGTGCGTACAGCCGGGCACAGCCTGCTCTATGACGCCGGGCCGCGCTACTCGCGTGAGAGCGACGCGGGCCATCGCGTGCTGGTGCCCGCCCTCAGGGCCTTGGGCGTGCGCCTGGACCTTCTGATGCTCAGTCACAGCGATGCCGATCACATGGGTGGAGCACCAGCCTTGCTGGCTCGGCAGCCCAACTTGCTGGTGAGCAGTTCCCTCATGGAGGATCACGAATTTCTGGCGGGCCTTGCGGCGCATCGCCCCTGTCGCTCCGGCCAGCGCTGGCGCTGGGACGGCGTAGATTTCGAGGTGCTGCATCCCAGTGAGGACGCAGCTCGGGTGGAGCGCAAACCCAATGCGCGAAGTTGCGTGCTTCGCATCAGCGTCGCTGGTCAGGGCTCGGCGCTGCTGGCCGGCGACTTGGAAGCTGCGCAAGAGGCGGAGTTGGCCCAGCAGGCCCCCCTGCGTGCCGATCTTCTGCTCGCTCCCCACCATGGCAGCCGCACCTCGTCCAGCCAGGCTTTGATCGACGCGGTGCAACCTCGGCTGGTGGTGGTGCAGGCGGGCTATCGCAACCGGTTCGGTCACCCGGCCCAAGAGGTGATGGCACGCTACCATGACCAGGGCATTCGGGTTATCGAGACCGTCCGCTGTGGCGCGGCCACTTGGCGCAGCGATGCCCCCACCCGGGTGCATTGTGAGAGGCAGCAACCCCGCTATTGGCAACATCGCTTGCCTGATCGCCCGCTACAGTAGCGGGCTGCCCAAAGCTATTGGCAAGCTCCTTGCTAAGCTAGAGGGCTGCCGGATCCAGGGCTTGGGCACGGCTTGACCCGGGAGAGCAGACTGATGATCCGACCCCAGTTCGACGAAATGCATGACAGTGCCCAAGGGGTGCGGGAGCATTACCGTCAGTTCGAGCGTTGGTTGTCTGCCCAGCCCGATTCGATCATGCAGGCGCGGCGGGAAGAAGCCGAAATGATCTTTCGGCGTGTGGGCATCACCTTTGCGGTCTATGGGGCCAAGGACGAAGAAGGCGCCGGTACAGAGAGGCTGATTCCGTTCGACCTGATTCCCCGCATCATCCCCTCGCATGAGTGGCAGGTGATGGAAGCCGGTCTGGTGCAGCGCGTGACCGCGCTCAACCGCTTCATCCACGATGTCTACCACGATCAGGAGATTCTGCGCGCCGGTGTTGTACCGGCCGATCAGGTGCTACGCAATGCGCAGTTTCGTCCCGAAATGATGGGCGTCAACGTACCCGGCGAGGTCTATTCGCACATCAGCGGTATCGACATCGTGCGTGCGCCCAATCCGCAGGGGCAGGGCGAGTATTACGTCCTAGAGGACAACCTGCGGGTGCCCTCGGGCGTGAGCTACATGATTGAGGACCGCAAGATGATGATGCGGCTGTTCCCTGATCTGTTTGCGCTCAATCGTGTCGCTCCAGTGGCTCACTATCCAGACCTTTTGCTCGAGACCCTTCGGGCCATGGCGCCGGCCGGCCTCAATGAGCCGGTGGTGGTGGTCCTCACGCCGGGCATGTACAACTCGGCGTATTTCGAGCATGCCTTCCTGGCCCAGCAGATGGGCGTGGAGCTGGTTGAAGGGCAAGACCTCTTCATGAAGGACGATTTCATCTACATGCGCACCACGCGCGGCCCGCGCCGGGTGGACGTGATTTACCGGCGGGTTGATGACGATTTTCTGGATCCGTCGGTGTTTCGACCCCACTCAACCCTGGGCTGTGCCGGCCTGCTGCAGGCTTACCGGGCGGGCAATGTGGCCGTCTGCAATGCCATTGGAACCGGTGTGGCGGATGACAAATCCATCTACCCCTACGTGCCGGCCATGATCGAGTTTTATCTGGGTGAAAAGCCCATCCTCAGCAACGTCCCCACGTACCAGTGCCGGGTGGCGGAGGACCTGCAATACACCCTGGCCCATTTAAAAGATCTGGTGGTCAAGGAAGTGCATGGAGCGGGTGGCTACGGCATGCTGGTCGGCCCAGCTGCCACGACCGCCGAAATCGAACAATTTCGCCAAGTCCTGCTGGCCAACCCCGCTGGCTACATTGCACAGCCGACCTTGAGTTTGTCCACCTGCCAAACCTATGTTGAAAGCGGCATCGCTCCCAGGCATATTGATTTGCGG
>JBILUT010000140.1:0-4958 GCA_044370875.1 Polaromonas sp.
GACCACCGGAGCCGGCGAATAGGCGCCCATGCCGCCCGTATTCGGGCCTTGGTCACCATCGAGCAAGCGCTTGTGATCCTGGCTGGTGGCCAAAGGCAAAACGTGCTTGCCGTCACACAAGACGATGAAGCTGGCTTCTTCCCCAACCAGGAACTGTTCGATGACCACCCTCGCGCCACCGGCGTTATGGGCCACCCCCAAGGCGTTATCGAGCAGCATGAAATCAACCGCCTGATGCGCCTCTTGGGCCGACATGGCCACCACCACACCCTTGCCAGCGGCCAGACCATCGGCCTTGACCACGATCGGCGCGCCCACCTGATCAATGTAGGCATGGGCTTGGCCCGGATCGGTGAAGGTCTGATACTCGGCCGTTGGAATGCCATGGCGCTTCATAAAAGCCTTGGAGAAGGCCTTAGAGCTCTCTAGCTGCGCGGCAGCACGGGTGGGGCCAAACACCCGCAACCCGTGCGCGCGAAATTCATCGACGATACCCGCTGCAAGCGGCTGCTCGGGACCCACTACCGTCAGGCCAATCTTGTTCTCCAGGGCCCATGCGCGAAGGGCTGACACATCGGTCAGCTCGAGGTTGCTCAGGCGCGGGTCGCGGGCGGTTCCACCGTTGCCCGGCGCAACATGCACCGACTGCACCTTTGACGACTGCGCCAATTTCCAGGCCAGCGCGTGTTCGCGCCCGCCCCCTCCCACAACCAGCACCTTCATCGCAGTTCCTTATGGCCGTATCAAAGATCGAGTTCGGCGTTATGGTAGACCGCCTGGGTGTCGTCCAGATCCTCCAGGACGTCCAGCAGTTTCTGCATCTTCTGGGCATTGTCGCCGCCGAGCTCAATCGTGCTGTCTGCCCGCATGGTGACTTCGGCCACCTCGGGCTGCAAACCGGCAGCCTGCAGGGCTTGGCGAACCGATTCAAAGTCGGCCGGGGCACAGAGAACCTCGATCACGCCATCCGGATCAGACTGCACATCTTCCGCACCAGCCTCCAGAGCAGCCTCCATGACACGATCTTCGCTGGTGCCAGGGGCAAAAATGAACTGGCCGCAATGCTTGAACTGGAAAGCCACCGACCCCTCGGTGCCCATATTGCCGCCGTACTTGGAAAAGGCGTGGCGCACTTCTGCGACAGTCCGAACCCGGTTGTCGGTCATGCAATCGACCATCACCGCAGCGCCGCCAATGCCGTATCCCTCGTACCGGATCTCCTCGTAGTTGACGCCCTCAAGGTTGCCGGTCGCTTTGTCGACGTTACGCTTGATGTTATCGGCCGGCATGTTGGCGGCCTTGGCCTTCTCGATGGCCAGTCGCAGCCGGGGATTCATGTTGACGTCGCCCCCGCCAGCGCGGGCCGCTACGATGATCTCGCGGGTGATGCGCGTCCAGACTTTGCCGCGCTTCTCGTCCTGACGCCCCTTGCGGTGTTGAATATTCGCCCACTTGCTGTGACCGGCCACGTCTGAAACCCTTCGCTTTTGTATTAACCTTCTGACCGCATTCTACTTTTCGACCCGAACACCCCAAGAGATCTCCATGGCCGAACCCCTTCTGATTGCGAAAAATGCACGCACAAGCTGCCACCTGCTGCCCGAATTGGCCAACCGTCATGGACTGATCACCGGCGCCACCGGAACCGGCAAGACGGTCACGCTGCAGGCACTGGCCGAGCAGTTTTCCCGCCTGGGTGTGGCGGTCTTCATGGCTGATGTCAAAGGCGATCTGACTGGGATCAGCCAACCCGGCAACCCTTCGGACAAGTTAAAAGCCGCTCTGGCCGAACGAGGCCTGAGTCTGCCCGAGCCGCAGGCCTGCCCTACGCAGTTGTGGGACGTTTTCGGCGCGCAAGGTCACCCAGTGCGCGCCACCATTTCCGACATGGGCCCGCTGCTGCTGGGTCGCATGCTGGGCCTCAATGAGACCCAGTCGGGAGTTCTCAATCTGGTGTTCAAGATTGCCGACGACCAAGGCTTGCTGTTGCTGGACCTCAAAGACCTGCGCGCCATGCTGCAGCATGTCGGTGACAACGCCAAGGACTACACCACCCAATACGGCAACATCAGTGCGGCCAGCGTCGGCGCGATTGCGCGAGGGCTGCTGCAACTCGAAACCCAGGGCGGCACCGAGTTTTTCGGGGAGCCCATGCTCAATATCGACGACTTCATGCAGACAGATGCGCGCGGTCACGGCATGGTCAATGTGCTGGCGGCAGACAAGCTGATGAGCGCGCCGCGGCTCTACGCCACCTTCCTGCTGTGGCTGCTGTCGGAGGTGTTCGAGCGACTGCCTGAGGTCGGCGATCTGGAGAAGCCCAAACTGGTCTTCTTCTTTGACGAGGCCCATCTGCTCTTCAACGAGGCGCCAAAAGTACTTGTGGAACGCATCGAATTGGTCGTCCGCCTGGTCCGATCCAAAGGGGTCGGCGTGTATTTTGTGACGCAAAACCCGATGGACATCCCGGATAGCGTGCTGGCGCAGCTGGGCAACCGGATTCAACATGCTCTGCGGGCCTTTACGCCGCGTGACCAGAAGGCCGTCAAAGCCACTGCACAGACCATGCGCGCACAGCCCGGCCTGGACATTGAAGAAACCATCACCGAACTAGGCGTGGGCGAGGCCCTTGTCAGTCTGCTCGATTCAAAAGGCAGGCCCTCGCCGACCGAGAGGGCCTTCATCGTGCCGCCAGCCAGCCAACTCGGCCCCATCACTGCCGAACAGCGCGGGACTTTACTCGAACAATCGCTGGTGGCCGGCGTCTACGAACAGGCGATCGACCGGGAATCGGCGCACGAAAGGTTGACCCGCTCTGCCCCGGATCGCGACAGCGTGGCGCCAGCGGCCTCGCCCGGGGCACAGACCGGTACAAGCGATGGCGTGATGGGAGGTTTGGGGGACATTCTGTTTGGATCGACCGGTCCAAGAGGTGCCAAGCGTGACGGCCTGGCCCAGACCCTGGTCAAGTCAGCCGTTCGCACCATCGGCAGTTCGGTCGGGCGAGAAATCGTTCGCGGGGTGCTCGGCGGCCTGCTGGGTGGCCGCCGCCGATAGCCGTTCAACGCTTTAGAAGCCCTGCTTGACGGACAATTGATTGTTTTCGCAGCGCCCGACCATGCCCCGATTTCTCACGGCAGCCCTGTACAAATTTGTCCGCCTGGATGACTTTGCAGCGCTGCGCGAACCCCTGTTTGACTTCTGTCAGGCCAGGCAGATCAAAGGAACGCTCCTGCTCGCACTCGAGGGCATCAACGGTACCCTGGCCGGCCCTGAAGAAGCGATGCGTGAGCTTTTGCAGCGCCTGCGCAGCGATCCTCGCCTGAGCGATCTGGAGCACAAGGAATCGTGGAGCGATCGCGAGCCCTTCTACCGGCTCAAGGTCAAACTCAAGAGAGAAATCGTCACCCTCGGGGTGCCGGACATCGAGCCGCATCGGATGGCGGGGCAGTATGTACAGCCCGAACAGTGGAATGCCTTGATTACCCAGCCCGATGTGGTGCTGATCGACACCCGCAATGACTATGAGTTCCAGGTTGGCACTTTCCAGAATGCTGTCAATCCCCAAACACGCAGCTTCTCCGAGCTGCCCCAATGGGTTGAGTCACAAATGCGGCCCGGCGGCGTGCTGGCCGAGAGAGATGGCCGCAAGCCCCGGGTGGCCATGTTTTGCACCGGCGGCATTCGGTGCGAAAAGTCGACCGCCTTCTTGCGGGCCAAGGGGTTTGAGGACGTGTATCACCTGCGCGGCGGCATCCTGAAGTACCTGGAAACGGTCCCCGAACAGGAAAGTGCTTGGCAAGGCGAGTGCTTCGTTTTTGACGAACGGGTCACCGTCAACCATAAGCTCAAGCCGGGCCATTTCGAGCTGTGCCGCTCCTGTCGGCACCCGCTGAGCGCAGAGGACAAGTCTTCGCCGAAATTCGAGCCAGGCGTGAGCTGTCCGCGTTGCCACGACCTGTTGACCGCTGAACAACGCCGCAGCTTCGCGGAACGGCAAAAGCAAATTCGACTGGCGCAATCGCGCCATGAACGACACATCGGCGTACCGCGCGGACGCCCGATCGCCAAGAGACCGGACACAGACCCCAACCCACCGCCGGAGCAGCAGGCTGGTTCCTGATTGAGCCCAACCTTAGCCGGCAGTCGCCTCTTCCGACTCTGGCTTGGCCTTGCCTTCTTTTTTGGTCAGGGGCTGGATATCGAGCACCACTTCGCCGCTCTCAACGCCCTTATCGTCCGTGACCGTCTTGATGTCGACCGCCAAGCGGCCACCATCGACCAGTCGACCGAACAGCAATTCATCAGCCAAGGCCCGCCTGATCGTGTCCTGAATGAGGCGCTGCATCGGCCGAGCGCCCATCAGCGGATCGAAGCCCTTCTTGGCCAAATGCTTGCGCAGGCCGTCGGTGAAGGTGACCTCCACCTTCTTCTCGGCCAGTTGCTGTTCAAGTTGCAGAAGGAACTTGTCGACCACGCGCAAGATAACCGCTTCGTCGAGCGCCTTGAAGTTAACGATGGCGTCCAAACGGTTGCGGAATTCAGGCGTGAACAGTCGCTTGATATCGACCATCTCGTCGCCCGCCTCACGCGGATTGGTAAAGCCGATCGTGGCCTTGTTCATGGTCTCGGCACCCGCATTGGTGGTCATAATGATGATCACATTGCGGAAGTCGGCCTTGCGGCCGTTGTTGTCAGTCAGGATGCCGTGGTCCATGACTTGCAACAACACATTGAAGATGTCCGGGTGCGCTTTCTCGATCTCATCGAGCAACAGCACCGCATGCGGCTTCTTGGTGATGGCCTCGGTCAGCAGCCCGCCCTGATCAAAGCCCACGTAGCCGGGGGGCGCGCCTATAAGTCGGCTGACCGCATGCCGCTCCATGTACTCGGACATGTCGAAACGAATCAGATCGATCCCCAGGATGTAAGCCAATTGCCGTGCAGCCTCGGTCTTG
>JBILUT010000141.1:0-4940 GCA_044370875.1 Polaromonas sp.
ATGAATCGGCGGTCGAATTTGAGCTCAAACACCAAAGGCAGCAGCCTCATCAAACCGAGCGCGTCCACGATGCGATCGGCCAAAGATCGCGCCCAGCTTTCGCGTATCGAACTGCAAAGAATCCGTCCCAGATCCGCACGTTGCGCCTCAGGGTGCATAAGCAAATTTCAAAAAAGTAGTTTGTCCCAGATGATCGGCCCCACACAATGCCGACCGATTGCAGGGGATGCGCCCATGATCTCCGGCGCTTGAGCCCCCGCGCTACCTCAACCCTATCCAAGCTGAAGAGCACACCTTATGAAGCCGTTTCTCCGCACCGTTCTGGGTGCCCTTGCCTTGACCACCTCGGCCCTGGTGAGTGCACAAAACCTGCTTAACGTGTCTTACGACGTCGCACGCGAGTTCTACAAAGACATCAACGCTGCTTTTGTCGTGCATTACAAGAAGACCACCGGCCGCGATGTCAAGATTGACCAATCGCATGCCGGGTCCAGCGCACAGGCGCGGGCTGTGGCCGACGGTCTGGATGCCGATGTGGTGACGATGAACACCACCACCGACATCGAATTCCTCGCTGAGCGGGGGGTGGTGGCCAAGGACTGGGCCAAACGCTTTCCTGACAACGCAGTGCCCACCAGGTCGACCATGCTGTTTCTGGTGCGCAATGGCAACCCCAAGAACATTCGGGATTGGGATGACCTGATCAAGCCCGGCGTGCAGGTGGTGGTGGTCAACCCCAAGACGGGCGGCAACGGCCGCATGACCTATCTGGCCGCCTGGTCTTATGTGCGCAAGAAGGGGGGGACTGATGCGCAAGCGGCCGAATTTGTGAGCAAGCTCTACAAGAACGTGCCCGTTCTGGCCCGAGGCGGACGCGATGCTACAGCGATCTTTCTTCAGCGCAACATCGGCGATGTGCTGGTCACCTTTGAATCAGAAGTACTCTCGGTCGACCGTGAATTCGGTGAGGGCAAGGTCGACGCGGTGCATCCTTCAATCAGCATCGTGGCCGAAAACCCGGTGGCGGTGGTCGAACGCACCGTGACCAAGAAGGGAACCGGCGAGCTCGCGCGCGCCTATCTCAATTTCCTCTACTCAGACGAGGCGCAAGACATCGCCGCGCGACACGCCCTGCGGCCCCGCTCGCCCACCCTGCTGGCCAAATACGCCAAGACCTTCAAGCCGATGACCTTGGTTCCGGTATCGGAGTTCTTTGGCTCGCTGTCCGAGGCGCAGCGGGTGCATTTCAATGACGGCGGCCTTTTTGACAAGATCTACACCGTCCGCTGATGAGCGCCCTCGCCACCTGGTCTTACCCTGCCGCCCCAAAATCACGGGCAGCACGGCGCGTACTTCCCGGCTTTGAACTGACACTGGGTTACACGCTGCTCTATCTCAGCCTGATCGTTCTGATTCCGCTGACTGCGCTGGTCTTCAAAACCCTGACCCTCAGCTTCGACGAGTTCTGTGCGGCCGTGACATCACCGCGGGTGCTGGCCTCCTACCGCCTCACCTTTGGTGCTTCGCTGCTGGCCGCCGTCGTCAATCTGTTCTTCGGCTTGCTGGTGGCGTGGGTGTTGGTACGCTATGAATTCCCCGGCAAGAAGATCGTGGACGCGCTGGTTGACCTGCCCTTTGCTCTGCCCACAGCCGTAGCGGGCATTGCCCTGACAGCGCTGCTGGCCGGCAACGGTTGGATCGGTCAATGGTTTGAGCCTTACGGCATCCAGCTGGCCTTCAATCCAAACGGGGTGGTGATCGCCCTTGTCTTTATCGGGCTGCCCTTTGTAGTGCGCACCGTCCAGCCGGTACTGGAAGATGCTGAAAAGGAATTGGAAGAAGCCGCCCTGTGCCTGGGCGCCACTGGCTGGCAGACCTTCACACGGGTGATCTTGCCCACCATCTTGCCGGCGCTTTTGACGGGCTTTACCCTGGCCTTTGCCCGCGCGATCGGTGAATACGGCTCGGTAATTTTTATTGCGGGCAACATGCCCATGATCTCGGAGATCACACCCCTGATCATCATCGGCAAACTTGATCAGTACGACTACGCAGGTGCCACTGCCGTGGCGCTGGTGATGCTGATGATCTCCTTTGCGCTGCTGCTGCTGATCAATGGACTGCAGGCTTGGCAGCGCCGCCGCTCAGGAGCCAGCACATGATGCACGTCGTTCGCTCCAGCGGCGCTCAAGAGCGCGCCTGGGTGCGCCGGCTGTTGATCGGGGTGGCGCTGGCCTTCATGCTGCTATTTTTGGTATTGCCTCTGGCGGCCGTTTTTGCCGAGGCGCTGCGCAAAGGCTGGAGCGCGTATGGGCAAGCGCTGCAGGAACCCGAGGCCTGGAGTGCAATCAGGCTGACTCTGATCGTCGCAGCGATCGCCGTGCCTTTGAATTTGGTATTCGGCGTAGCCGCCGCTTGGGCCGTTGCCAAGTTCGAGTTTCGGGGCAAAGCGATTTTGATCACCCTGATTGATCTGCCATTTTCGGTGTCACCCGTAGTGGCTGGTCTGGTCTATGTGCTGGTATTTGGCGCACAAGGCTGGCTGGGGCCTTGGCTGGCCGCGCACGATATCAAAGTCATCTTTGCCATACCGGGCATCGTGCTGGCCACCGTGTTTGTCACTTTTCCCTTCATCGCCCGCGAACTGATTCCCCTGATGCAGGCCCAAGGCAGCGAGGAAGAACAGGCAGCCATGGTGCTGGGGGCCACCGGCTGGCAAACCTTCTGGCGAGTCACGCTGCCCAACATCAAGTGGGGGCTGCTGTACGGCGTGATCTTGTGCAATGCCCGCGCTATGGGTGAATTCGGGGCAGTGTCGGTGGTCTCAGGCCATATTCGCGGTCAGACCAACACCATGCCGCTGCATGTAGAGATTCTCTACAACGAATACCAATCGGTGGCAGCCTTTGCGGTGGCGTCCCTGCTGGCGCTGCTGGCCCTGCTCACCTTGGTCATCAAGACGGTCGTGCAATGGCGTCACGCGCGCGAACTGCAGGCCTTGGCCGCGGCCCAATCCAGCTCCCATCCGGCCGCACAAAGCAAAGACTGGGCAGCCACCCTCATCATCACGACGGCCGGCCCCCTGCGGGCCTGATCGCCTTCAACTCCACACAGCCATGAGCATCGAAATACGCCACATCAGCAAACAGTTCGGTCCCTTCCACGCCTTGCGCGACGTTTCGCTGCAGGTCAGCAGCGGTGAGCTGGTGGCCCTGCTGGGCCCATCGGGCTGCGGCAAGACCACTCTGCTGCGCATCATCGCGGGGCTGGAAACGCCCGATCACGGCAACATCCTGTTCAGCGGGGAAGACGCCACCGCTCTGCATGTACGCGAGCGCCAGGTGGGATTTGTATTCCAGCACTATGCGCTGTTTCGCCACATGACGGTGTTTGAGAACGTGGCCTTCGGTTTGCGGGTCAAGCCACGGGGTCACAGACCCAGCGAAGCGCAAATCCGCCGCAAGGCGCAGGACTTGCTGCAGCTGGTGCAGCTGGACGGTCTGGCCGATCGCTTTCCGACACAGCTCTCGGGTGGCCAGCGCCAGCGCGTCGCACTGGCGCGGGCCCTGGCCGTCGAGCCGCGGGTGCTGCTACTCGACGAGCCCTTCGGCGCACTCGATGCAAAGGTGCGAAAAGAGCTGCGCCGCTGGCTACGCCGCCTGCACGATGAGCTTGATGTGACCAGCGTGTTTGTCACGCACGACCAGGAAGAGGCACTGGAGGTCGCAGACCGGGTGGTCCTGATGAACCAGGGCTGCATCGAGCAGGTCGGCTCGCCCACACAGGTCTGGGAACAGCCCGCCAGCCCTTTCGTCTACAGCTTCCTCGGCGATGTCAACCTGTTCCACGGCCGAGCGCATGCGGGACAGATTCATCTCGACGGGGTAGCCCTGCATGCCCCTGAACAGCACAGCGCCCGGGACGCTCGGGCACTGGCCTATGTGCGTCCCCATGAGCTGCATGTCGAGCGCGATCAGCCCGGCGTCGGTGGCATGGCCGCCTGCCTGCAGCGGTTCCTGGTGGTCGGCCCGATCGCTCGGCTCGAGTTGCTGGCTGAATCGGACAGCGATGGCGCAGGTGATTTGATCGAGGCCCAGATGAGCAGCGAACGCTTTGCGCAGCTGGGCTTGCGCCAGGGTGAGCGACTGCGGCTGACCCCACGCCGGGCCGGCGTGTTTCTAACAACCTAAGCGGCTGGCTCGTCCAGAGTCCGCAGGGCTGCCCGCGCAATGCTTGCCGCATCGACACCGAAGAACTGGCGCAACTGCGCACGGGTGTCGCTGCGACCAAAGCCGTCGGTACCCAAGGTCAGATAGCGGCGCTGCGCAGGCAAGTAGGCGCGGATACTCTCGGGCAGTGCCTGCACATAATCGCTGGCCGCGATGATGGGACCGTTTGTCGCTTGCAATTGCTCGGCTACGTAGCTGAGGCGACGCTCACCCTGCTCGAGCCAGGCCCGATCACACGCTTGCCCGTCGCGAGCCAACTCCGTCCAGCTGGTCACGCTCATGACGGTGCTGCTCACGCCCTGCGCAGCCAGCTGCTCAGCCGCTGCGATCACCTCGGTCAGGATGGCACCGGAGCCCATGAGCGTGACAACACGCTCGCGCGAGGCACGGGTTTTGAGGGCCGGGCCATAACGGCCATACAGGTAACAACCCCGGATGATCTGCTCCTGTACCCCGTCGGGCAGATCGGGCTGAGCGTAATTGGCGTTCATCAGCGTGACGTAATAAAACACATCTCGCTGCTCGACCATCATCTCTTGCATACCGCGGGCCATAATCACCGCCAGCTCTCCCGCAAAAGCAGGGTCATAGGCCTTGCAGTTTGGAACGGTAGCAGCCCACAAGTGGCTGCTGCCATCTTGATGCTGCAAGCCCTCGCCACCGAGTGTGGTGCGGCCCGAGGTAGCCCCCAACAAAAAGCCGCGCGGCATC
>JBILUT010000142.1:0-4933 GCA_044370875.1 Polaromonas sp.
CCGTGCGCCCTGCTCCCGACAGCAGGTCCACGCCGATGCAGACGCACGAACCGGTGATGGTCTTCTTTACATCGGGGACTACAGGAAAGCCCAAGGGTACGGTTCACACGCACGGGGGCTTTCCGCTCAAGGTACTGCACGACGGCATCATCAACTTCGACATCAAGCCGGGCGACATGTTCTTTTGGCCAGCCGATATGGGCTGGGTGGCAGGCGCGCTGATCATCACCGCAACCATGATGCGCGGTGCAACTATGCTGTGCTATAGCGGTGCGCCGGACTTCCCCAATTGGTCGCGCATGGCGCAATTGATCGAGAGGCACAAAGTCACGCATTTCGGCACAGCGCCGACCATGATTCGTGGCTTTTCGGCCAATGCGCAGATGGCTACGGCGGGCGACCTGTCCTCTGTCAGGCTGATGATCACGGGTGGAGAAGTGATCGATCCGGAACACTTTGCCTGGCATGCACGCCATTTCGGACGCGGGATTGCACCGCTGATCAATTTCTCAGGCGGCACTGAAGTCTCAAGCGGCCTGGTAGGCAGTGTGATCATCAAGCCGATTCCACCCGGCGGCTTTAACAGTTCCTGCCCCGGCATTCATGTCGACGTCTGCGATGCTCAGGGCCGCTCTATCGTCAACGAAGTGGGGGAGTTGGTGATTCGCGAGCCCTTTGTAGGCATGACGCGCTCCTTCTGGAATGACGATGAGCGCTACCTCGACACCTACTGGCGCACGATAGACGGCATTTGGGTACACGGCGACCTGGCCCTGCGTAACGAGAAAGGCGAATTCTTTTTGCGCGGCCGCTCCGACGACACGCTCAAACTGGCAGGCAAGCGGGTGGGCCCGGCAGAGATTGAAAACGTGTTGATGGAGCTCGACGGCGTCATCGAATGCGCCGCTATCGGGGTCGATGATGCAGCCAAAGGCCAGCTGCTGGTGGTGTTTGTCATCGCTGGGGGGGCTGCCGGAGATCGCCCCGGATTTACGGACGAGGTGGCCCACTATGCAGAGCAACGTTTAGGGCGGGCGCTGCGTCCGGCCCGCGTACACATCGTCACCGAGATGCCCAAGACCCGAACGGCCAAAATCATGCGGCGCCTTTTGCGGGGTGCGTATTGCGGACTGCCGCCTGGAGATCTGTCGTCCCTGGACAACCCGTCTTCACTCGAAGTCATCCGGCAAGCGGCCAGGCAGTAGGAGAATTTGCGATGCCAGGATGGAACTTCGCAGAGATCTTCGGTGAGGTTGCAAAACAAATTCCCGATGCGCCAGCTCTGGTGCAAGGATCGCGTCGCCTGTGTTGGAGCGAGGTGGACAGTCGCGCGCAATGCTTGGCTAGGCATTTGGCTGCAGTCGGACTTCAGCGCCAGTCTAAGGTGGCCCAGTACCTGCATAACGCGCCTGAATATCTGGAATCGATCCTGGCGTGCTTTAAGGGCTGCTTCGTTCCGCTCAACACGAACTTCCGTTATGGAGCGGACGAACTGGTTTACCTGTGGACCAATGGAGACGTGGAATGCGTGGTGTTTCACGGCTGCTTTTCGGGCACGGTCGAGCAGCTGCGTGATCGGGTACCTGGCGTGCGCCGCTGGCTCTGGGTCGACGACGGTAGCGGCCCCTGCCCCGCGTGGGCTGTCGCCTATGAGGATGCTGCCCATCAGACGCAGACCCCGCCTGTGCCCTGGTCTCCGGACGGGGACGACCTCATCCTGATTTACACCGGCGGGACCACCGGCATGCCCAAGGGAGTGATGTGGCGGCAGGACGACCTTTTCATGCGCCTGAACACCGAACGGGGCGACCCGTATCCCGACACCCCAGACCTTGAGCTCATTCGCTCGAGCATCTCCCGTCGTGGCCGGGCGCATCTGTCGGCCGCACCGCTGATGCACGGGGCAGGCCTGCTGACTTGCTTTCTGGTACTCGCGCGAGGTGGCTGGATCTCGCATCTGCAGCAGCGCAGCTTTGATCCAGAAGACCTGCTCGACACCGTAGTACGCGACCGTGTAGCCAGCCTGATGTGGGTGGGCGATGCCTTTGCGCGACCCGTGCTGGCGGCTCTGCAGGAGCGGCCGAAGCACTGGGACTTGTCGTCGCTGCGAACCATTATGTCCAGCGGTGTCGTGTTCAGCGCTGAGGTCAAGCAAGCCATCCTGACCCATCTGCCTGAGGTGGTGATCAGCGATGTATTCGGTTCTACAGAATCCATGTCCCTGGGCCGAAATGTCACAGCCCGGGGTCAGGACTGCGTCACGGCCACGTTCAAGGCCAAGGCCGACACGCGGGTGATTACCGAGGACGGTAAGGATGTTGAACCCGGCTCGGGACAGGCCGGCATGCTGGCCATCGGCGGACGTCAGGCCCTGGGCTACTACGGCGACCCCACCAAGACAGCGGTGGTGTTTCGGCTGATCGATGGTCGGCGTTATGTGGTGCCCGGCGACTGGGCTACCGTGGACTCGGACGGCACAGTCCAACTGCTCGGTCGTGGATCGGGCTGCATCAACACAGGCGGAGAAAAGGTCTTCCCCGAAGAAGTGGAGGCCCAGCTCAAAGAGCATGCAGCGGTCTATGACGCAGTGGTTGTGGGCGTCCCGGACGTGCGCTTCGGACAGGCTGTTGTGGCGATTGTTGAAACAAAAGATGGCCTGACCAGCAGCCAGTCCGAGCTGATTGCCTTTATCAAGGCGCGCCTGTCTTCCTACAAGGCACCTCGGCATGTGCTCTTTGCGCCGATTCGTCGTGGCCCCAATGCGAAGCCCGATTTGCCTTCACTGCAAAGCTTCGCGCGAGAGCGCGTGGCTCAACTTTCGAAAGATACCGTGTCATGAAATCTACCTTGTGCAGTCGTCTGGGCATAGAGTTTCCCCTCTTTGCGTTTTCTCATTGCCGAGACGTGGTGGTAGAGGTATCCAAGGCCGGCGGTCTGGGTGTCTTCGGCGCGGTCGATGTACGCTCACCGGAGGTCTTTGAAGCAGAGCTCAAATGGATCGATGAACACATCGATGGAAAGCCTTACGGGGTGGACTTCATCGTGCCGGCCAAGTTTTCCGGGCAGGGTACCGGTGAGACAGTGGCCCAGGCCGCCGCTCGCATTCCGGCCGAGCACAAGGACTTTGCCCGCAAGCTGCTGGCCGAGCATGGTATCGACACCTCCGATTTGACCGACGAACGCTTTGAACGCGGATCCAAAATCACGCGAAACATTCGCGAGCAAGGCGTGCAGAGCATGCTCGATGTAGCCTTTAACCACCCGGTGGCATTGGTGGCCAATGCACTGGGGCCGGCACCGCCGGTCATGATCGAGCGGGCGCGGGCAGCGGGGGTGGCAGTCGCGGCGCTGGTGGGCTCTCCGGAGCATGCGATCCGGCAAGCACAGGCGGGAGTGGACATCATCGTGGCAGCGGGCACCGAAGCTGGCGGACACTGCGGTGAAGTGGGCACCGTGGTGTTGGTGCCCGAAGTGCTTGAGGCCTTGCACAGCATTGGCAGCTCGCTGCCGGTGCTGGCCGCTGGAGGTATCGTCACCGGTCGGCAGATGGCCGCCTGCATGGCCATGGGTGCCGCTGGTGCATGGACAGGCTCGGTCTGGCTCACCACCACCGAGGCCGAGACCTCGCCAGTGGTCAAGGAAAAAATGCTGTCGGCCACCTCGGCCGGAACCATCCGATCGCGCTCGCGCACGGGCAAGTTCTGCCGCCAACTACGCTCGGATTGGACCGACGCTTGGGAACAGGAAGGCGCGCCGCGTCCGCTGCCGATGCCTCTGCAATCGATGGTCTCTGACACCGCCATGAGCAAGGTACTCAAGCTGGCAAACGGCGGTCATGAAGGCGCACGCAAGCTCGCCAGTTACTTCGTTGGCCAAGGGGTCGGTCTGATGAATTCCACACAAAGCACGCGTGCGGTGGTGCTGGACTTCATGAGCGACTACCTGCTGGCAGTGGAACGCCTGCAGGCCACGATCGAGGTCTGAGCGCATCGATGGATCTGCGATACAGCCCTCGCCACGAAAACTTCCGGCAGGAAGTGCGCGCTTTCTTGGCGGCCCACGCCGACTCGTACCCCAAGCCATTTGGCGTGAACAGACCGACGCCGCAGGCTCTGGCATGGCAGGCACTTTTGATCGAACACGGCTACGCCGCCCGGACGATTCCGCGCGAGTACGGCGGCTTCGGGGCTGAAGTGGACATCCTGGAGTCACACATCATCGCCGAGGAATTTTCCCGTGCACGAGCGCCATGGGGCCTCGTCAATCAGGGCATCTCAATGCTGGTACCCACACTGCTTGACATGGGGTCGGAGGAGCAAAGGAGGCGGTGGATTGCCCCGACGCTGCGGGGCGAAGTCATTTGGTGCCAGGGCTACTCCGAACCTGGTGCCGGTTCCGACCTGGCCTCACTGTCGACCCGCGCGGTGGAAGACGGCGAAGACTTTGTGATCAATGGCCAGAAGATCTGGACCACCACTGCGCATGGTGCCGACATGATGTTTGCCCTGGTGCGCACCGAGCCAAGCGCGCCCAACAAATACCTGGGTATCAGTTATCTGATCCTATCCATGTCAACGCCGGGGATCGAAATTCGTCCGCTGCGAACCATGACCGACGCCTCGGAATTTAACGAGGTGTTTTTCAAGGATGTGCGTGTGCCCAAGTCGCAGCTGGTGGGTGAGCGCGGGCAGGGTTGGGCTGTCTCCAACGCCACCCTAAAACACGAACGGGGCATGCTCGGCGATCCCGACGCATCCATGGCCCGGATGAATTCAATCCTTGAGCTCATGCGCACCGAAACGATAGACGGCGAACGCGTGATTGATATGCCCGTCTTTCGCCAGCGGGCCATGCGGCTGCAAGCGCGTGTGATGGCCATGAAGTACCACGCCATGCGGCTGCTCAGCGCCACCGCGGCTGGCCAGGACATCCC
>JBILUT010000285.1:0-3168 GCA_044370875.1 Polaromonas sp.
GACTTTGGCGGCGAGGTTGAACGCGCCCTGTCCATGGTTGACGGTGTAGTGCTGCTGATCGATGCCCAGGAAGGACCCATGCCCCAGACCCGCTTCGTGACCAAGAAGGCCTTGGCCCTCGGGCTCAAGCCCATCGTGGTGGTCAACAAGGTGGACAAGCCCGGCGCCAAGCCCGATGCGGTGATCAATGCCGCCTTTGATCTGTTCGACAAGTTGGGGGCCAATGACGAGCAACTCGATTTTCCGGTGGTCTATGCCTCTGGCATCAACGGTTGGTCGTCGCTGGAAGAGGGCGAGCCAGGCCAGCAGTGGGGCCCGGACATGTCGGCCCTGTTCGAAACCATCCTCAAGCATGTAGAGCCGCACGAGGGTGATCCGGCAGCGCCCCTGCAGCTGCAGATTTCGGCGATCGACTACTCCACGTTTGTCGGTCGCATTGGTGTCGGCCGTATCAATTCGGGCACCTTGCGTCCCGGCATGGACGTTGCGGTGATGGAAGGGGCCGATGGGGCCAGCGTCAAGGGGCGAATCAACCAAGTTCTGACTTTTCAGGGGCTTGACCGCATGCAGGTCACCCAAGCGGGGCCGGGCGATATCGTGCTGATCAACGGCATCGACGCCATCGGTATCGGTGTCACGGTGACCGATCCGCTCAATCCGCAGCCCCTGCCCATGCTCAAAGTTGATGAGCCGACCCTGACCATGAACTTTTGCGTCAACACTTCGCCGCTGGCAGGACGCGAGGGTAAGTTTGTCACGAGCCGACAAATTTGGGACCGGCTGCAGAAAGAATTGCAGTCCAACGTAGCGCTGCGCGTTAAAGCCACTGACGAAGACGGTATTTTCGAAGTGTCTGGTCGCGGTGAATTGCACCTGACCATCTTGCTGGAGAACATGCGCCGTGAAGGCTACGAGCTGGCCGTCTCCAAGCCTCGCGTCGTGTTCAAGGAAATCAACGGGGAGCGATGCGAGCCGATCGAGCTGGTGACCGCCGACATCGAAGAGCAGCACCAGGGCGGCGTGATGCAGGCCTTGGGCGAGCGCAAGGGCGAGCTGGTCAACATGGAGCCCGATGGGCGCGGTCGGGTGCGCTTGGAATATCGCATTCCGGCGCGAGGCCTGATCGGTTTTTCCAATGAGTTTTTGAACCTCACCAGGGGCTCGGGTCTGATTTCCAACATCTTTGACAGCTACGAGCCGCACAAGGGTGACATCGGCGGCCGCAAGAATGGGGTGCTTATTTCGATGGATGATGGAGAAATCTTCACCTACGCCCTGGGCAAACTTGACGATCGCGGTCGCATGTTTGTGCGCGCCGGTGACCCGGTATACGAAGGCATGATCGTGGGCATCCACAGCCGGGACAACGATCTGGTCGTCAATGCCACCCGCACCAAGCAGCTGACCAACTTTCGGGTTAGCGGCAAGGAAGATGCCATCAAGATCACCCCGCCGATTGAATTGACACTGGAGTACGGTGTGGAGTTCATTGAAGACGATGAGCTCGTCGAGATCACGCCCAAGAGTGTGCGTCTGCGCAAACGCCATCTCAAAGAGCATGAGCGCAAGCGCGCCAGCCGAGAGGCTTGATTTCAAAAGAGAAAGCCCTGCTCCATGACGCTCACGCATCGCAACGCCGTCCTCTTGATGGTCTTTGTCACTCTGCTTTGGTCTACCGCCGGCGTGGTGACGCGCCAGCTCGAGCAGGCTCGCAGCTTTGAGATCACCTTCTGGCGTAGCTTCTTTACCGTGGTCTCCCTGTTGATCATCCTGCCCCTGTTTCAGGGGCGTGCTGTTTTTTCTCGCATTGCCTCGGGCGGTAAGACGCTGTGGCTCTCAGGCCTGTGCTGGAGTGTCATGTTCACCGCGTTCATGCTGGCCCTGACGCTCACCAGCGTGGCCAATGTACTGGTGACCTTGGCCATAGGCCCTTTGCTCACCGCGCTGGTGGCCCGGGTTGTGATCGGGCACCGAATTGCAGCCTACACCTGGGGAGCCATCGTGGCGGCGGGCCTTGGCATCGCCTGGATGCATGGCAGCCAGTTTGCGCTTGGCGATATGCAGCATCTGGCTGGCACAGCCGTGGCACTGATGGTGCCCATCGCCGGGGCCGTCAACTGGACACTGGTGCAGCGCAGTCAGACCCAAGGTCAAAAAATTGACCTTGTGCCCGCAGTGCTGGTGGGTGCGGTCATTTCTTGCCTGGTGACCTTGCCGCTTGCCCTGCCTTTTTCGGCCAGCCTGCACGATGTGGGTTGGCTGGCTTTTCTGGGCCTGACCCAGCTGGCCATCCCGTGCGTGCTATCGGTCTTGTGCGCCTCGGCCCTGAAAGCGCCCGAGATTTCTCTGCTGGCCTTGCTGGAGGTGATCTTTGGCATTTTGTGGGCGTGGATGGGCGCTGGCGAGGTGCCGGGCCCCAATGTCATGACCGGCGGCGCTTTGGTCATTGGCGCCCTGGTGGCCAATGAACTTATCGGCATGCGGCGGCGCGCTTACTGAGGGAGTTCGCCATGTCCTCTTCAGCACCCGTCCTGGTAGAGCGTGGCCCGAGCGTGGGCTTGATGACGCTCAACCGGCCTGAGGCCCTCAATGCCCTGTCCTTGGGCATGATTGCCACCCTGAGCCAAGCCTTGCTTCAATGGCGAGACGATCCGGCGATCGAGCTGGTGGCGCTGCGGGGCAGCAACAAGGCAGGCGCAGTTGGAACCGCAGAACGCTGCTTTGGCCACTTTTGTGCGGGCGGTGATATTCGCTACTTTCACGATGCAGCCAAGTTGGGGGACCCCTCGCTGGAAGATTTCTTTACCCAGGAATACGCGCTCAACCACCTGATCCAGACCTACGGTAAGCCCATCGTTGCGTTTATGGACGGCGTGGTGATGGGCGGGGGTATGGGTCTGTGCCAGGGCATCGCCCGGCGTATCGTGACTGAAAACACCAAGATGGCGATGCCCGAGACCAAGATCGGCCTGTTCCCTGATGTGGGTGGCGGCTACTTTCTCAGTCGCTGTCCGGGTGCCGTGGGCGAGTACCTGGGCCTGACCGGCCAGGTGATCGGAGCCGATGCCGCCATCGCTTATGGCCTGGCGGATGTGCGTATTGCGGCATCCGAGCAAGCCGGGCTTTGGCAACACTTGGCGAGCACGCGTTTTGACAGCGGAGCCCAGG
>JBILUT010000144.1:0-4879 GCA_044370875.1 Polaromonas sp.
CTTGGGACCCCAAGGACATCGGCGGCGGCACGGTGGCGGGCGACAAATACCTCAACGAGGGCAAACTGTATGCGGCTCGCTTTGACGCCGATGGACGGGGCCAGTGGATCGAGCTCGACATCAAGGATCCGCGCATTGCCAACTATGCGGCCTTCAAGTTTGCCAACCAGGGCGAGATTTATGTGCACACCCGCCATGCGGCCGATGCGGTGGGCGCCACCAAGATGGACCGCCCCGAGTGGGCGGCGGTCCATCCGAAAAATGGTGAGGTCTACATCACCCTGACCAACAACAGTGCGGCCAATCGCACGCCAGGTCGGGTGGACGCGTCCAACCCGCGCGCCTACATGGACGTCGATGGCAAACGTGGTGCGGGCAATCCCAACGGCCACATCATCCGCTTTCGCGAGGACGGCGACCAGGCTTCGGCTGCGGGCTTTCGCTGGGACATCTTCCTGTTCGGCGCTGAAGAGGACGCCGGTGACGCAAATCTGTCTGGTTTGACCGCGCGCAACAGCTTCTCCTCGCCCGATGGGCTGTGGTTCAGCCCCACCACCGGTATCTGCTGGATTCAGACCGACGACAGTGCCATGACCGATGAGACGCACTGCATGATGCTTGCGGCACTGCCAGGCCAGGTGGGCGATGGCGGCAAGGTCACGGTCAAGAACCGCATGGTGGTCAACGGCGTCGAGCAGACCGGCACCCAGGAAACTTTTGTTGGTGCCACGCTGGGCGAGGCGCGTCTGCGCCGTTTCTTGATTGGCCCCAAGGGCAGCGAGATCACCGGCGTGACCGAAGCACCAGGAGGGCGCGCGCTGTTTGTCAATATTCAGCATCCGGGCGAGGACAGCAAGACGGTTCAGGCGCCCGACAGCCTGTGGCCGGGTAACAAAGGCTACGGCCGCCCGGGTCGCCCCCGATCGGCCACCATCGTCATCACCCGCACCGATGGCGGCGTGATCGGCATTTGAGGACCGACGGCGGGCTTTGTCCCAACAAAGCTCAGCCCGTCCAGGCGCTTCCGTGGTAAGCGTGGAGCTGCCAGACGGGCTGTGCGATGGTGCCAGCCGCTGGCGCCCACACGGTCATGAACTGGCTTTTGATCCGCATTGTTTGCCCCTGCCGGATCACCTCCGCCGACATCCGGCCAGTAACCATGCAGCAATAGCTGGCGGGGTAAGCGTGGAGCCCATCGAAGGACATCGACAGGTACTTCAGGCTTCCGGAGCGCATGTGCTCAAGGTAGCTCGCCTTGCTATCCTGCCCGCCGCTGGAATGGACGTACACCAGATCGGGTGACAGCAGTGCTTCCAGCGCCGCCAGGTCGCCGGCCAACAGGGCTTGTCGCCGCACTTCTTCGGCCTGCAGCACCGCTTGGGCGATGGCTGGATGGTCGCCCGTCTTGCCTTGAGCGGTGGTTCGAAGTGGGTCCATGGGATGGTCTCCGGTGGTGTGATTCTCAGTCTAGTTGGGTCCGAGCTTGCCGATGGAATGCAACCGACTCAAGACAACTGGGCCTCGATGCGGGGCCAGGTGTTGCGGATGTGCTGCCCCATGATGCGGGACAGGGCGGGTCCATCGCGTTTGGCCAGAGCCTGCATCATGTGTTCGTGCTCGGCCATCGCCGCATCCCAATGCTCTGCTTGTGAATTGCCGCGGTAGCGCAGGCCTCGCATGCGCTTGCTCAAGGTGGCGTGGGTCAGTTGCAGCGTTTCGTTGTCTGAAAGCGCAATCAGCGCCTGGTGAATCTGCTGATTGAGCTTGAAGTACGCGGCTCGCTCGCGGCGCTTGTAGAGCTCGCTCATTTGTGCGTGCAGGCCTAGGATTGCCTGCACCCGTGGCTCGCTCGCCTGCACCGCTTGAAGGCCTGCGTATTCTTCGAGCAGGGCGATCACTTCGAGCATGTCGCGTGCGTCTTTGGCCGAGAAGGCCTTGACGATGGCACCGCGCAGAGGCAGCAATTCGACCAGGCCCTCGGCGGTCAGCACCTTCAGGGCTTCGCGGATCGGTGTACGCGACACCCCGAGTTGGCGGGCGATTTCCATTTCTTGGATGCGCTCCCCGGGTCGCAACTTCATTTCCACGATCATGTCGCGCAGGCGATGTGTTACCTCCTCGTGAAGGGCGGTACGGGCGATCGGTGGGCCGGGGTCGGGCTGATCCATGGGGGGGTGGGTGGGGCGGGGTTTCGGGAAAACCTGGGTGTTTTTACCACCGGAGCGGCCTACCATTATCCGTAATTACGCATCACAGAAGTAGCTATGGTCATCCGTCATCCGCAGCCGCCCGCCATCGCCTTGTTCACCGGAGACCCCGCTGGCATTGGCCCCGAACTGGTCGAGAAGCTACTGACCGCGCTGGAGCCAGCGCAGCGGGCCCGGGTGATCCTGATCGCCCAGCAAGGGGCGGTGCGTGTGCCGGCCGACGTGGCCTGGCACGACTGGGCGGGCCGGCATGCGCCGGCCTTCACGCCGGCTGTGGCCGGTGCGGATAACGGTCGTTTCATGCTGGACGGATTGGCCGCCGGGGTTGATCTGCTGATGAGCGCCAGGGCGGCAGCGTTTTGTTTTGCCCCGCTAAACAAGTCGGCCTTGCGCCAGGGCGGCATGACGCAAGAGGACGAATTGCGGTGGTTTGCCGAACGCATGGCTCACACCGGCGTATGCGGCGAACTCAATGTGCTGGAAAAACTCTGGACCTCGCGGGTGACCTCGCATGTGGCGCTGCGCGAGGTGGCCGAGTTGATCGATCCGGAGAAGGTGGCGCAATCCATCGGCATGATCCACCGCTCGCTCAGAGCGTCGGGTGTGCAAAAGCCGCGCATTGGTGTTTGCGGCCTGAACCCGCACAACGGTGACAACGGCAACTACGGCGATGAAGAGGCGCGCCTGATCGAGCCGGGCATACGCCTGGCCGCCCAGCGCGGATTTGAGGCCGTCGGCCCATTTCCGGCGGACACCGCCTTCGTACGCGCCATCCGGGCTGAGGGCGGCTTTGATGGCGTGGTCACCATGTACCACGATCAAGGTCAGATTGCCATGAAGCTGATGGGCTTTGAGCGCGGCGTCACTGTGCACGGCGGCCTGCCTAAGCCGATCACCACGCCAGCGCATGGCACCGCTTACGACATCGTCGGACAAGACAAGGCCCAGGTACAGGCCATGCGAAATGCGTTTGAGCTGGCCTGCCGCATGGCAGGCGCAGCCTTGATTCCTTCAACCCACACAGCGGAGACTTCGCCATGAAACTCAAAAAGATACTGGCCGCGGCCCTGATGGCCATCCCCTTGCTTGCTGCTGCGCAAAGCTACCCCACCAAGCCGGTGCGCTTGATGGTCGGCGCCAATGCCGGTGGCGGTACCGACATCATTGCCCGCATGCTGGCTGAGAAATTCAACGAGGCCTTCAGAGGCGCCAGTTTTGTGGTGGAAAACCGGCCCGGTGCCTCCAACACCATCGCTGCGGACTTGACGGCCAAGGCGGCGCCGGATGGTCATACGATGTTGGTGGCCACCAATACGGGGCAGGCGATCGCGCCGCATCTGATCAAGCTGGCGTTCGACCCGATCAAGGATCTGACCCCCATTGGCCTGATCGTCACCGTACCGAATGTGCTGGTGGTGGGCGCTCAGGTGCCGGCCAACAACGTGGCTGAACTCGTGGCTTTGATGAAGGCCAAGCCCGGTGACTTCAAGTATGCATCGTCAGGGGTGGGCAGCACCCAGCACATTGCCGGCGAGGGCTTTAATCTGGCCGCTGGTGTCAAGAGTGTGCATGTGCCCTACCGAGGCAGCAGCCAGGCGCATCTGGACATCATCGGCGGCAGTGTGCAGATCATGTTCGACACCACCTCCTCGGCGATGAGCCAGATCAAGGCCGGCAAGTTCAGGCCCCTGGCCCTGACCACCCCCAGTCGCAGCGCCGAACTGCCCCAGGTGCCCACCTTGGCCGAGGCCGGTGTCAGTGGCTTCGAGATGAGCACCTGGTACGGCTTGTTTGTGACCACCGGTACGCCGCCCGACGTGGTTGCCCGACTGCAGAACGAACTGGCGCGTATTTTGAAAATGCCCGATATTCAGGCCAAGCTCAAAGGCTTGGGCGGCGAGCCCGGCACCATCACGCCCGAGCAGTTCGCACAATACAACCGCAAGGAATTCGAGCGCTTTGGCGAACTCATTCGCAAGGCCAATATCAAGCTCGAGTAAATCGCTGCGCTGCCCGTTCAGGGGCTGCGGCTGGACGGCGGTCCCTGGACCTGGAGCAAGATTTCATTGCGCCGGAACATAGGCAGCGTCCAGGGGGGGTCGTAGCGGGCCAGCTGAGGTGCCCCGAGCCGGCTCAGGCCTTGCTCGCTGGCCCACTGCAGGGCTTCTTGGGTCTTGCTCTCCACCCGGGCCGTGGTGGTAAAACTTGAAAATCGATGGGCGACAAACCATTGCTCAGGCAATTGGCGCAGCCGCACCGCCTCGTTGCGCGGCTTGGCAATGGTGGCCAGCGTGTACTGACTGGGCATGACAAAGTGCACCCGCCAGTGGTCTGCCGCGCCTGATGCGACTTGCGGTTCTACGGTGACAGGCGCGGTCATGGCGATCTTGGCCGATTGGGCTTGCACTGTCACGGGCGCAGTCATGGCGATCTTCTCGGACGATGCCGAGTCGGGCAGCTGGTTGTTCCCAAAAATGTAGTCGGCCAGTAAGCGAAAGCCTTTGCGCGAAGCCCCGTCCATGTCGCCGCTCACCCAGGTTTCGGCAATCAGCAGAGGCGGGTAGCGCCGCAGCTCAAAGTCACCTTGCGACTTGACGACTTCATACCGTGGTTCTTCAACGGCCATGGCGGGAGCACCCATCATCAGGGTCAGCACCAGCAGGGTGGCCGCA
>JBILUT010000145.1:0-4867 GCA_044370875.1 Polaromonas sp.
TTGTCCAAACGATGGACGAGGCGGCGGCAGGCCCTTTTGCGCCCTGGCCATCGACCTGGACGTCGTGCCAGAGCGCTTTGCCTGACTTGCCTTGGCTTGCTGGCCCTGGCGTTTGCCCCCCGCTTTGGAGGACTTGGTGCCCTCGTTCTTCTTTTTGACCGTGGCAGACCCGGCCTTCTTGTTGGCGCCAGGGTTGTTTTGAGCCCATACCGGCGATCCTGACAGCATCAGGGCCAGCAAGGCTCCCAGGCAGAGCCATCGGGAGGCAATCGCAGTCCGGCGGGTCAAATTCATAGGCAGATTAGAGCGGCGATGTGAATCGGCGCGAGTTTATCCAAGTTAAAAAAAATGCGCAATATCAAAAACTTGCGTGATTTTTCTAAAGTCGAAGTCGGCGGCCCAAGCCCCAAGGATGCGCCAGGCCAAGAAAAAAGGGGGCCAGTGCCCCCTTTTTACCCATCCCGGGTGCGCAGAACATCACCCCTGAGCAGCCACCCGGTCGGCCTTGCTTTGCAGCTTGTTAAGCGCGCTCAAATAGGCTTTTGCAGACGCCACCACGATGTCGGGGTCGGCCCCCACGCCATTGACCACCCTGCCGCTGTTCTGAAGCCTGACCGTCACCTCGCCCTGGCTCTCGGTCGATCCGCTGATGGCGTTGACCGAGTAAAGAACCATCTCGGCGCCGCTTTTGACATGGGCCTCGATGGCCTTGAGCGACGCATCGACCGGGCCGTTACCCCTGGCCTGGCTTCGGACCTCGTTGCCACCGACCGTGAACACAATGGAAGCCTCTGGCACTTCGCCGGTCTCACTACGCTGGGACAGCGAGACGAAACCATACTGCTCCTTCTCGCTGGTCATGCTTTCATCGCTGACCAGCGCCAAGATGTCCTCGTCGAAGATCTCGCTTTTGCGATCGGCCAGTTCTTTGAATCGCGTGAAAGCCGAATTGACGTCTGCTTCGCTATCGAGCTGTACGCCAAGGTCCTGCAAGCGCTGCTTAAACGCATTCCTGCCGCTGAGCTTGCCCAACACGATTTTGTTAGCGCTCCAGCCTACATCCTCGGCTCGCATGATTTCATAGGTGTCGCGCGCTTTGAGCACGCCGTCCTGATGAATACCCGATGCGTGTGCAAACGCATTGGCTCCAACCACCGCCTTGTTGGGTTGCACCACAAACCCGGTGGTCTGGCTCACCATGCGGCTGGCCGCCACGATGTGCTGGGCATCGACACCCACCTCCAGGCCGAAGTAGTCGCGCCGTGTCTTGACGGCCATGACCACCTCTTCGAGCGAGCAATTGCCGGCACGCTCACCCAGACCATTGATGGTGCACTCGACCTGCCGGGCGCCGCCGATCTTGACACCGGCCAGCGAATTGGCGACCGCCATACCCAGGTCGTTGTGGCAATGCACCGACCAGATCGCCTTGTCTGAGTTTGGAATCCGAGTGCGAAGGGTGCGAATGAACTCCCCATAGAGCTCGGGTACGGCATATCCCACCGTGTCAGGCACATTGATGGTGGTCGCCCCCTCGTCGATAACCGCTTCGAGGATCCGGCAGAGAAAGTCGAGCTCACTGCGATAGCCATCCTCAGGGCTAAATTCAATATCCCCACAGAGGTTGCGTGCAAAACGCACCGACTGCCGTGCCTGCTCATACACCTGCTCCGGCGTCATGCGCAGCTTCTTCTCCATGTGCAGCGGCGAGGTGGCGATGAATGTGTGAATACGCGCCCGATTGGCTCCGGCAAGCGCTTCTGCAGCACGAGCAATATCGCGGTCGTTCGCACGCGAGAGCGAACAAACGGTTGAATCCTTGACGACATTTGCAATGGCCTGAACGGCCTCGAAATCACCGTTGGAACTGGCCGCAAAGCCCGCCTCAATCACGTCGACCTTCAGGCGCTCGAGCTGCCGAGCAATGCGCAGCTTCTCGTCACGGGTCATGGAGGCGCCGGGCGACTGCTCGCCGTCACGCAAAGTGGTGTCAAAAATGATCAGTTTGTCGGTCATGGTCAGGGTCCTGTGAGGCTGCACTGTGGCCATCGCGGTCAACAATCAGGGCTTGCTCCAAAGGAAAACGGCCCGGATGCTGGGGCAAACGGGCCGTCGAATCAGAAAACGCAAGCGCTACCAACTCCGCCCGTTTGGCAGTAGCAGTAGGATTAGCGACAGCGAAGTCATTGGGGAATATTAGCACAGGGATGCGTGATCGGGCAACGCGGGCAAACCTCGGCTCCGGGCGATGCACGCCTATTTGTGCAGACCCTGCTCATCCGGTTCTTCGGTAGACGTCGAGATAACGCTGGCCTGCATGCCTCGTGATCGCCGCCAGATATAGAGCACGTAACCAGAGATGCCGTACAGGACAAAGAGACCAAAAATCACCGAGGGCGGGTCAATGTTGATGGCGGCAATACCCAAGGCGATCAGCACAATCACTGCAAATGGCACGCTCCGCTTGAAACTGACATCCTTGAAGCTGTAGAAAGGCACATTGGTCACCATGGTCAGGCCGGCATAGAGTGTCAGAGCAAACATGACCCAACTCACCTCGGCACCCTGAACCCCCGCCTCGGTCATCAACCAGATGAAACCGGTGACCAAGGCCGCCGCCGCCGGCGAGGGGAGACCCTGAAAAAATCGCTTGTCGACCACGGCGGTGTTCACATTGAACCGGGCCAGGCGCAGGGCGGCGCAGGCACAGTAAACAAAAGCCGCAATCCAACCCCAGCGTCCCAATCCGGTCAGCGCCCAGACGTAGGCAATCAGCGCAGGCGCAGCGCCGAAAGACACCATATCGGCCAGAGAATCCATCTGCTCGCCAAATGCGCTCTGGGTGTTGGTCATGCGCGCAACACGCCCATCGAGGCTGTCGAGGACCATGGCGCAAAACACCCCGAT
Source organism: Polaromonas sp. (assembly GCA_044370875.1). Classification (GTDB taxonomy): domain Bacteria; phylum Pseudomonadota; class Gammaproteobacteria; order Burkholderiales; family Burkholderiaceae_C; genus Polaromonas. The sequence goes on from JBILUT010000145.1 coordinate 2,908, forward strand.
GGCCGCTTGCTCAAACCGACCATTCATGGCCATGACGATGGAATAGAAACCGCCAAACAAGGCAGCCAGCGTAAAGAGGTTCGGCAGGACATAAATGCCCTTGCGCGGCTTTCTGACCTCGACCGGGTCCGGCTTGTTAGCCGGTGAATCTGGACCTTCTGTCATGGAGCAAGTGTAAGGGCTGCAAAGCGAAGGGGCCGCTCTTTGGGCGGCCCCTTGTTCGACAGGGTTCCGGGCAAACGCCCATCCGTGTCAGTTGCGGCTCTGATCAACCAGCTTGTTCTTGGCAATCCACGGCATCATGGCGCGCAGCTGTGCGCCGACAACCTCAATGCTGTGCTCGGACATGTTGCGTCGACGAGCAGTCATGCTGGGATAACCAGTCCGCCCCTCAAGAATGAACTGCTTGGCATAGTCGCCGTTCTGGATCCGCTTGAGGGCCCGACGCATCGCCTCGCGCGACTGCTCGTTGATCACCTCGGGGCCAGTCACATACTCGCCGAACTCCGCATTGTTGGAGATCGAGTAGTTCATGTTGGCAATGCCGCCCTCGTAGATGAGATCGACGATCAGCTTGAGCTCATGCAGACACTCGAAGTACGCCATCTCGGGGGCGTAACCGGCCTCCACAAGGATTTCGTAGCCCATTTTGATCAGTTCGACCGTCCCGCCGCAAAGAACCGCCTGCTCACCGAAGAGGTCGGTCTCTGTCTCTTCCTTGAAGTTGGTTTCTATGATGCCAGCTTTGCCGCCACCATTGGCCATCGCATAGGACAGGGCCAGATCACGGGCCTTGCCGCTGCGATCCTGATGCACGGCAACCAGATGCGGGACGCCGCCACCTTGGGCATAGGTGCTGCGCACTGTATGGCCTGGCGCCTTCGGAGCGACCATCCAGACGTCCAGATCAGCGCGCGGAACGACCTGGTTGTAGTGGATGTTGAATCCATGCGCGAAGGCCAGCGAAGCGCCCTTCTTCGCGTTCGGCTCCACGTTGTTGCGATAGACCTCAGAAATTTGTTCGTCAGGCAGCAGAATCATTACCACGTCGGCCACCTTGACCGCGTCATTGACCTCCATGACATTCAATCCAGCCTTGCCGACCTTGTCCCAGGATGCACCGCCCTTGCGCAAACCGACGACGACCTTAACGCCACTGTCGTTGAGGTTTTGCGCGTGGGCATGGCCCTGGCTACCGTAGCCGATGATCGCCACCGTCTTGCCCTTGATCAGGCTCAGGTCACAGTCTTTGTCGTAGAAAACTTTCATGGTTGATCTCCTCTTGAGGTGTTGCCGTTCGTGCTGAGCCTGTCGAAGGGCTCAAGCACCCTGCGCGCGGCAGGGCCTCGACAGACTCGACCCGAACGGACGGATGGCCGAGCCTTGAAAAATTTAGACGCGCAAAATTCTCTCTCCGCGGCCTATGCCACTGGCCCCGGTACGAACTGTCTCAAGAATCGCGCTGCGATCGATGGCCTCGAGAAAGGCATCGTTCTTCGACTGATCGCCGGTCAGTTCGATGGTGTAGCTCTTTTCGGTCACATCGATGATCCGGCCCCGGAAGATGTCTGCCATTCGCTTCATCTCCTCGCGCTCTTTGCCAACCGCACGAACCTTGACCATCATCAATTCACGCTCGGTGTAAGCGCCTTCGGTCAGATCGACCACTTTAACCACCTCGATCAGGCGGTTGAGGTGCTTGGTGATCTGCTCGATCACATCGTCGGATCCAGTCGTCTGTATGGTCATGCGAGACAGGCTCGGGTCTTCGGTCGGAGCCACCGTCAGGGACTCAATGTTGTAGCCCCGGGCTGAAAAAAGACCCACCACACGCGAGAGTGCTCCCGCCTCGTTCTCAATCAAAACCGCAATGATATGTTTCATGTTTGAACTTCCTCATTTGCCCCGCCCTCCCCCGCACACGGTAATGCACGGGCTTGGCGAGCCATAGATTCGTCAA
>JBILUT010000146.1:0-4844 GCA_044370875.1 Polaromonas sp.
ACTGCTTGACTTGCGTCAGCGACTTTCCGGGCCGACGCAGGCGGCCGAAGTCATCTACGAGGCGGCCGATCCTTATTCGCACAAGATCATCATCGACAAGGGCGGCGCGGCCGGCGTAGAAGTGGGCTCCCCAGTAGTCGACTCAGCCGGTGTGATCGGTCAGGTGACACGGGTGCATCCCCTGGTCAGCGAAGTGACGCTGCTGATTGATCGCGACCTGACGATTCCTGTGCTCAATGTGCGCACCGGCCTGCGCAGCGTGGCCTATGGCGAGCCCTCGGAAGACGGGCTCGAGCTTCGATTCATGGCGGCCAATACCGATTTGCAAGAGGGTGACCTGCTGACCACCAGCGGTATCGATGGCATCTATCCGCCGGGCCTGCCGGTGGCCCGCGTCACCCGCATAGTCCGGCGTGCTGAATCGACCTTTGCGCGCATCCACGCGCAACCCCTCGGGCAGGTGGCTGCCGCGCGCCATCTGCTGGTGCTCAAGCCGCTTAAAAGTCAATTGCCGGCTGCACCCCAGGAGCCGAGCCGGACTGAAAGCGCCCGCAAAGGGGGACGGTCATGATCATGCCCACTGGGCAGCAACTGCTGCTGCCCGCCAGCCCGCTGTTCATCTGGGCCAGCCTGATCCTGGCCCTGCTGCTGACGATGCTCGGCAGCGAGCCTTGGATGCCCGACCTGCTGGCGCTGGTGCTGGTATTCTGGACCATCCATCAGCCGCTTCGCGTGGGTATGCTGGCCGCGTTTTGCTTTGGGTTGATCATGGATGTGCACCAAGCCGGTCTGCTGGGCCAGCATGCGCTGTCCTACACCGCGCTCAGCTTCCTCTCGATCATGATTCACCGCCGCGTGCTGTGGTTCCCGGTCCCGGCGCAGGCGCTGCAATTGCTGCCGCTGATGCTGGCCGCGCATATTCTTGAACTGCTGGTCCGGCTGATCAGCGGCGGCGCCATGCCGGCTTGGTCTTTCTGGCTCTCCCCGGTGCTCCAGGCCCTGTTGTGGCCACTGGCCAGTATCGTGCTGCTGATGCCGCAAAAGCGCGCCCCAGACCCCGATCTGAACCGACCTCTTTAAGTCCGGACAAGCCTATGACTGCCCTGCGCAATGTCGATGCCGAAATCCACCGCTTTCGCGGCCGGGTGCTGGCGGCCAGCATGGTGGTGCTGGTGTGCTTTGCGTTGCTGGCCTTGCGCCTGATCTACCTGCAAGTCTTCAAGCACGAACACTATCTGGAGCAGGCTGAGAACAACCGCACGGCCGTGGTGCCCATCGTGCCCAATCGCGGGCTGATCACCGACCGCAACGGGGTGGTGCTGGCCACCAACTTCTCGGCCTACACGCTAGAGATCACGCCCTCGAAGGTGCGCGGGCTGGAAGAGACCATCAACGCCTTGTCCCAGGTGGTGGAGATCACCAACCGCGATCGGAGACGCTTCAAGCGCATCCGCGAGGAATTCAAGAGCCTGGAATCAGTGCCCATCCGCACCAAGCTCAGCGACGAAGAGGTGGCCCGCTTTGCGGCGCAGCGCTACCGCTTTCCTGGCGTCGACATCAAGGCGCGGCTGTTCCGCAGCTATCCCTTTGGCGAAGCGGGCAGTCATGTGGTGGGCTACATCGGTCGCATCAACCAAAAAGAGAAGGAGCGCATCGAAGAAGAAGACGAGCTGGGCAACTATCGGGGCACCGATTACATCGGCAAGCTCGGCATCGAGCAGGCCTATGAAAAGCAATTGCACGGCATCACCGGCGTTGAGCAGGTCGAGACCTCGGCCGGCGGCCGGGCCGTGCGGCGTCTGGCCAGCAGCCCCTCCACGCCCGGCGACACCGTGCAACTGTCGATTGATATCAAGCTGCAAAAGCTGATCGAAGACATGTTTGGCGAGCGCCGAGGCGCACTGGTGGCCATCGATCCACGCAGCGGAGAGGTGCTGGCCTTTGTGAGCAAGCCCACCTTCGACCCCAATCTTTTCGTAGAAGGCATCGACAGCGAAAGCTGGACGGCCCTGAACGAATCCATCGACAAGCCCTTGCTCAACCGCGCACTGCGCGGCACCTATCCGCCCGGCTCCACCTACAAACCTTTCATGGCGCTGGCCGCCCTGAGCACCGGCAAGCGCAGCGCCACCACGGTGGTGCAGGACAACGGCGTGTGGACCTTTGGCGGCCACCAGTTCCGCAGCCATGGGGATGGTGTGGGTGCGGTTGACATGCACCTGAGCATCGTGCGGTCGAGCAATGTCTACTACTACACCCTGGCCAATGAGATGGGCGTGGATGCCATCCACGACTTCATGAAGCCGCTAGGCTTTGGGCAACTGACCGGCATCGATGTGCTCGGCGAGGTGCGCGGTGTGCTGCCCAGCCAGGAGTGGAAGCGCAAGACGTATAGGCGGCCCGAGCAGCAAAAGTGGTACGCCGGCGAGACCATTTCGCTGGGCATCGGTCAGGGCTACAACACCTTTTCGATGCTGCAACTGGCTCATGCCACAGCCACCTTGGCCCAGGACGGCCTGCAGCACCGGCCGCGTCTGGTGATGGCCACCCAGGACAGCGTCAGTCGCCAAGTGCAGACGGCCACTGCAGCGGCGCCGGTGCAGCTCGGTTTCAAGCCTGAGCATGTGGCGGTCATCAAGCGTGCGCTGGCCAGCGTCACGCAAGAGGGCACCTCGGCCCGCGTGTTCGCAGGCGCGCCTTACCTCAGTGCCGGCAAAACCGGCACTGCACAGGCCGTCTCGATAGGACAGAAAGAAAAATACAACGCCACCAAACTCGAGGAACACCAGCGCGACCATTCGCTCTACATGGCCTTCGCACCGGTCGACGCACCGCAGATCGCGCTGGCTGTGGTGGTCGAAAACGCTGGCTTTGGAGCGGCCCATGCAGCCCCGATCGCGCGGCGTGTGTTCGACTACGTGCTGCTGGGCCACTACCCGAGCGAAGAAGACCTGGCCGCCGTGCAGAAAGGCCAAGCCGCAGCGCCGATTGGCAAGCCACGCGCGGCCAGCCAAGTCGATGTGATGGGCCGGCCGATCGCTGCAGCCACAGATCTTGCGCCCGCCGGTGGCGCAACCCAGCCAGGGCCCAACGCAGCCCGAGCGAACGCCCCCACCAGCCCGGCTGTGCCGCGCTAAAGCCCAGCCCAAATTTGCGCCTGCACAGCGGCGTGCGGGCCGAGGGCGTGATGAACTGTCAGACCCAAACCAGCGCCTGTGTCGGCGGCGAGCCAAAGCGACGGCCGCGCCGCTAAACCGCGCCTGCGGCCCTGAAAAATGCGAGCGTTGAAGCTTTGCAGACGCGCGCCCAGATCCAAGGAGTGATCGGCACCGGACGCGCCTCACGGAGGATCCATGCATATCGACGCACGAGCCATGCCCAGCATCGACCAGGACTGCGACCTGTGCATCATCGGTTCAGGGCCGGCCGGCATCAGCCTGGCGCGTGAATTCATCGGCAGCCGCTTGCGAGTGACGCTGCTTGAAAGCGGCGGCATGGACTACGACCGCGGGTTACAGGCGCTGGCCGACGGCGTAAGCACAGGCGGCATCAAGCCGTCCATCGAAGTCAACCGCCGACAGTTCGGCGGCAATGCCAATGTGTGGTGCATCGACCTTTCACCGGGCGAGAAGGGGCTGCGGCACGCCCTCTTCGATGAGATCGATTTTCAGCACCGGCCTTGGATCGGCCACAGCGGCTGGCCTTTAACCCGGGACATGCTGATGCCCTATTACCTGCGTGCGCAGGAAGTCTGTGGAGGCGCCCGCTGCGACTACAACCCGCAGCCCTGGGAGCAAGCCGATGCGCGTGCCCTGCCGCTCCAAGGCACTGGCCTTGAGACGGGCATGTTTCATTTCACGCCCTTCGAAATTTTCACCAACCGCCACCGCCAGGACCTGATGGATGCACAAAACATTGCCATCTATACCTACGCCACGGCCACCGAAATTCTGACCGATGCCAGCGGGCAGCGGGTTGAGCAGGTGCGTGTGAGCGGGCCCGGTCAAAAGCCCTGGCTGATGCGCGCCCGCACCGTGGTGCTGGCCGCCGGGGGTTATGAAAATGCACGCCTGTTGCTGCTGTCACGCCGCCCCGATGGCCTGGCGTTGGGCAATGCGCACCAGCTGGTGGGGCGCTGCTATCACGACCATCTGCAGGGCCGCAGCGGCTATCTCGTGCCCAGCAGCCCCCGTGTTTTTGAGCAACTGGGGCTTTACGACCTGAGGCGCCGGAACGGGGCCTATGTGATGGGCTACCTCAAGCTGTCAGCGCAGCTGCAGGCGAAGGAGCGAGTGGGCAATGTGAACTGCTTTTTGTTTCCACGGCCACCCGTCAGGCAGGATCGCGCCATCGAAGCCTTCAACGCGCTGCGCCGCCTACAGCTTCTGCACAAGCGTGCGCAAGAGGCTCTGCCAACCCCAGGACTGCGTGGCAGCGCTCAGCAACTGTGGCATCTGGTCTGCGGCCTGGACTACGTGGTGAAGATGGCCGCCAAAGCGGCGACCGGTCAGCAGTCCACCGCCTATGGCATCGGTCACGGCGGCTGGTCGCAGCTCAGGCGACCCGGCGAACTGTTTTCGCGGGTGGAGCTGTGGCACAGCATCGAACAGACCCCGCGCCCTGAGAACCGGGTCACCTTGGGTCAGCGGCTCGACCCGCTCGGCCGCCCGCAACTGGAGGTGCACTGGCACTGGCCAGAAGAGGACGTAGAGCAAACCCTGCGCGCGCAGGCCCTGTTCGCCCGTGGCCTTGAGCGCGCCGGTCTTGGCCGGGTCGAACGCTATTTTGAAAAGGACGGCTCGCCGCACCTGGAAAGGCCCATCGGGTCACACCACCTGATGGGC
>JBILUT010000147.1:0-4832 GCA_044370875.1 Polaromonas sp.
CTATCTCCAGCGGCTGCACGGCATGTTCGGCGACTGGCACCTGGCGCTGGCCTCCTACAACTGGGGTGAAGGCAGCGTGGGACGGGCTATTGCCCGAAACCAGCGCGCGGGACTGGGTACGCGCTATCAGGACCTGCGCATGCCCGATGAGACGCGTTACTACGTGCCCCGGTTGCAGGCTCTCAAAAACGTGGTGGCCTCGCCGGGTAGCTTCAATATCGAACTGCCCCTGATCCCCAATCACCCTTACTTCCAGGACGTGGACATCAAGCGGGATATCGACGTGGCCCTGGCGGCGCGATTGGCCGATGTGAAACTGGAAGACTTCAGGGCCCTCAATCCGTCGGCCAACCGACCGATCATCCTGGCCGCCGGGACCGGCAAGATTTTGCTGCCTTGGGACAACGCCGAAGTATTCAAGCGCAATCTGCAGGCTCACAGTGAGGGCCGGCTGGCCAGCTGGACCGCCTGGAGTGTGCCCAGCACCATGAGCGTGGCCGAGGCGGCTCGGCGATCGGGCATGACCGAGTCCGAACTGCGGTCGGTCAACAACATTCCGCCGCGTATGCTGATCAAGGCCGGCTCGACTCTGGTTGTGCCCAGGGCGCCTCATGTGCAGACCGATGTCTCAGACCACCTGGCCGATAACGGCAGTCTGGCCCTGGCTCCCGAGGCGGTGCTGCGAAAAACCACCATCAAGGCCCGCAAGGGCGATACCGTGGCTGCGATCGCGCAGCGCCACAAGGTGGACGCCGACACTTTGGCCGAGTGGAACAAGGTCAGCGTTGGCGCCGGTTTCAGGGCGGGCGAAGCTGTGGTGCTCTATCTGCCGGCAAGGCCGGCGGCCAGCCAGGCTAAGGGCAAAAGCAAGCCGCAACAAACCCAGAAAAAACCCACCCCCAAAAAGAAAAATACCCCGGAACCTCCCGCCAAGAAGGGCGATCAGAAGCGTTGAGGCTAGAGCCAAAGCACCGCTCTGGCACAGGAGTCAGCAGGCTCAGGCCCGGTAACGCGCCTTGGAGCGTCGCACGAAGTCGTTGGTGAAGGTGCGGGCGACAGCCAGGCGATCGGCAGACAACGCAGGTTGCAGTTGCGCAACCGCCCGAAGCGCAGTGCGCGGCGCATCAGGCGGCATCAGGCCATCCGGGGAGATCGACTCGCGGGCCTTCAGGAAAGAGGCCAGATACAAGGCCCGGTCCCCCTGAAAGTACTGATCCGGAACCGTCTTGATCAAATCGCCCGGGCCCGCGGTTTGCAACCACTTCAGCGCGTGGACCAATCCATCGGTCATCGCCTGGCAGGTGGCAGGATTTTTTTGCAGGAAATCAGCCGAGGCGTACAGACAGCTTGAAGGCAACAGCCCGCCGAGCAGTTCGATCGTGCCCTTGAGGGTTCGGGTGTCGGCCACAACCTTGATCTCGCCCTTTTGCTCGAGCATGGTCATGACCGGATCAAAATGGCTCAGCGCATCAATGACGCCAGAACGCAAGGCAGTGACGGCCGAAGCGTTGTGGCCCAGCTCCACCAAACTCACCTCATGCGGGCGCAGCTCTGACCGCCCAAGCAATTGCATGACCACCAGCGCGTCCATGGAACCACCCTGCGCCAGGCCGATGCGCTTGCCCTTGAGATCACCGAGCTTGTGAAGACCCCCGGGCATGTTGCGCGTGGAAACGCCAAAGACCACCTGGGGTGTGCGAGCCTGTACCGCAAAGGATTGATGGATCAGCCCTCGGGCCTGTAATGCCAAGGTCTGCTCGTAAGGCCCGCAACAGACGTCGAATCCACCGTCGAGCATCAGCTGGAAGGCCCGGGCCGGAGAGCCCGCATCGGTGATCTCCACCGTCAAGCCTTCCTGACGAAAGAACCCAAGCTGGTCGGCAACCGTCAGCGGCAGATGTTGCAAGCCCAGCTTGCCGCCCACCACCATTTGGATCCGGGATTTTTCAAGCCGCGGTCCGGACGCCCAGGCAGAACTGCCCGCAGTCATGGCGGCGAGGGCAGCCATGGTCACAAGCGCGCGGCGTCTAGAGAATCGGGGCCCGATCACGGCGTCATGCAATCGAAGGGGGGACGGGTCAGCAGAATAGACCGCTGCCGCCGCGCCCGCATCGGGATGTTCCCGTGCGGGTTTTACCCAATCGAGACGGTAGTCGAGCGCTTCGTCTGCGCCGCCCCTCGGTCAGCGAAAGCCCAGGAAGAGGATGGCCACGTTGACCACAAAGGCCAGCGACCACATCACGCTGCGCAGCCCGGCCCGGTCAACCAGATAGGCGTAGATGTAGAGCACCCGCAAAGCAATAAACAGGGCTGCGAGCAAATCAAGCATCAAGACGGATGCCTGCAAATGCTGAGCAGCCAGAACCGCCGCAAAAAAGAAGGGAAGAGCCTCAAAACTGTTGGCCTGCGCATGGTTGGCCCTGGCGCGCCAGCTGCCCTGCCGGGCCAGCCAGGCCCTCGGGTCGTTGTTATCGTAACCCCCATCGCGCCGAGACACCCTCATCATCCCGGACTTGGCAATGCCGGCGCAGACGATCGGCAGCAAGGCTGCCAAGAGCAGGCACCAATGGGCCAGGGTAAAGCTTGGAGGGTTCATGGCAAACGCATTCGCGCAGAGGGTTTAGCGCCGATCAACCAGCGCATGGGCAATGGTACCGAGATCTACGTACTCCAGCTCGCTACCCACCGGAACACCGCGCGAAAGCCGGGTCACTTTAAGCCCCAAACCCTTGAGCCCCTGGGCAATCACATGCGCTGTGGCCTCACCCTCGGCGGTGAAATTGGTCGCCAGAATCACTTCCTGAACCGGCCCGGCGGGGGTGCGATTGCCTTCCGCCGTCTGTGGGGCAAGCCGGTCGAACAAGCTTTGCAGACCGATGTCGCGCGGCCCCACCCCATCGAGGGGGCTGAGCTTGCCCATCAGCACGAAGTACAAGCCGTGGTAGGCCTGCGTCCGCTCCATCGCCGCCAGATCGGCGGGCGTCTCCACCACACACAGCTTGCTGCGATCGCGCTGGGCATCGCTGCAAATGGGGCAAACATCCTGCTCGGTCCAGGTGTTGCACACTCGGCAGTGCTTGACCTGCTCGACCGCCTGCTGCAAGCACTGCGCCAACTGCACAGCACCGGACCGGTCATGCTGCAGCAAATGGAAAGCCATGCGGGCTGCCGACTTTTGGCCCACCCCGGGCAAGCGCCCCAGGGCCTGCATCAGGGCTTGCAGGGCACGACCCTCAGCCATGGAAGCTCGGTGCACTCACGCGACCGCCCGGCTCCATCAAAAAGGGAGCTTCATGCCACCCGGCATACCCGGCATGCCGGCGGTGAGCTTGCCCATCTTTTCCTGGCTGGTGTCCTCGGCCTTGCGCCAAGCTGCATTGAAGGCAGCGGCCACCAAATCCTCAAGCATGTCCTTGTCGTCAGCCAGCAAGCTCGGGTCGATCTGCACGCGGCGCACTTCATGCTTGCAGGTCATGGTGACCTTGACCAGGCCAGAGCCGGATTCACCGGTGACCTCAAGCTGCCCCAATTCCTCCTGGGCCTTCTTAAGGTTGTCCTGCATCGCCTGAGCCTGCTTCATAAGACCAGCGAGTTGCCCCTTGTTGAACATGTTGAAATCCTCGGAAAATTAGCGTTGCTGGCCTCGGCCAGTCGGTTGGATGACCTGGATCATACGGGCTGCCCGGTATTGGGCGACCAGGGTTTGATGCTGCCGGGAACGATGCGGGCCCCCCAGTTCGCCACCATTTCCTGCACAAAGGGGTCATCCTCGATGATCCTCTCGGCCCGCTGCTGGCGCTCGGCCTGGGCTGCCGCCCGTCGCATGGCCTCGCAGTCGGTAACCGGGCCCAGTTCCATCAGCAGGCGCTCGGGGCGACCCGGGTCCAGGCCTTGGAGGGCCTGCAACAACTGCTCGCAGGCCGCTTCATGCAGCAGCGACTGGCGTTCCACACGCAAGGTCCAAATCGCTCCGTCACAACGGGCCAGCTCAGAGTGCAAGGCCAGCTCGCGCGCCAGACCGCCCACCAGATCGGCATTCAGCAATTGGCGAACCCGCTCGGACCACTGCCGCTGTTCTCCTTCGGGCGGGGCAGCGGACACTGTGGCAGCCGGGGACTGAACCGAAGGCGCAGCCTTCTGCACAGCGTGCTTGACCCCGACGCCCACAGCCGTCTGATCGGAGGACGGACGGGCCTGCACGACCCCAGGCCGAGCCGTCTGAAAAGCGATCGCCGGCTGCGTCGTCGCACCCGGGGCAGATTCAGGCTTTTTTGGGGGCGCGACGGCACTCCCCTGGGTGCCTTGCTTGAAAGGCAGCAGTCGCAGCAGCACCATGGTCAGCGCGGCGTATTCGTCGGGGGCCAAGGCCAGCTCAGTGCGGCCGTGCAAGCACAGGCTGTAGAGCAACTGCGTTTCATCAGCGGGCAGCTCGCGCGCCAAACCTGCGATCTGCGGAAAGTCAGGGTCCGGATCCTGTCGGTCGGTAACGGCCTGTACGACGGCCATGCGCCCGAGCACCAGGCTCATTTCTTCGAGGGTGGAGTCGGCGCTGTAACCCTCGCGACGCAAGCCATCGCAGATCTCAAGCACGCGCTTGCCGTCGGCACGCGCCAAGGCGCCGATGAGTTCAAACACATGGCTACGCTCCACCGCGCCGAGCATTTGCCGCACCCCGGCCTCAAGCAATTGCCCCGCCCCAAAGGCAATGGCCTGGTCGGTCAAGGACAAAGCATCGCGCATGGAGCCACGGGCGGCGCGAGACAGGAGACTCAATGCACCCGCCTCGAACTCAATTCCCTCCTGGCCGAGCACAAGGTTCAGATGCTCAATGA
>JBILUT010000148.1:0-4804 GCA_044370875.1 Polaromonas sp.
ATGATCTCGTCGAGCTTCTCAACGTTGTGGGCTTCATCCACACCCAGGGCTGCGGGGGCTGCTTTGGGGCCCAGACGGATGCCATCCCAGATCTCTCGCTCTAGGTTGCGGGGCCGACACAGCAGCGTGGTGCGGCCGCTGGCATCGATGACCAGCCAGGATTCAGGCTCTTCAAACCCGGTCAGGTAGTAAAAGTAGCTGTCATGCCGGTACGGGTAGTGGCTGTCGCGGTTGCGGGCGACCTCCGCAGCGGTGGGTAGCACGGCGATGCCGCCGCCAGCAGCGCGCAGGGCGCGGGCCAGTGCAGCACGGCGTCGCGCGTAGACGGTGTTCGGGCTGGAAGGGCTTTGGATCTTCATTCAAACTCCTAGGATTCGGACAGGGGCGTTGCTTGTGTCTGGGTTGCCATTGAGTTGGGCCAGCCGGTCGGGCGTGCCCACGTCAGTCCACGAACCCTCCAGACATTGCGCGCTGACACGGCCATTGTCCATGGCGGCACGAAGCAGCGGGGCCAGCGCAATCTTGAGCCCCTGCGGGTTGCCGGCCGGCAGGTCGGCAAAGAATTTGCGCCGGTACAGACCGATGGTGCTGAAGGTGTAGCGACGCAGCGGATCGCCGGCAGGCAGGTTCAGGGCGAGTCCCTCGGCCAGCCCAAAGTCACCGCCGGGGTTGTGGCTCGGGTTGGGCACCAGCCACAGATGGGCCAGGCAGTCACTTTCTGCAAAACGCGACACCGCGGCCGGGCTGAACGTGAAATCCGGCACGAACACATCACCGGCCACCACCCAGAACAGCTCGGCCAGCTGGGGCAGCGCTCGGGCAATGCCACCGGCGGTTTCGAGTGCATCCCCAAAGTCTTGCCCTTCGTGCGAGTAGCGGATGTGGCAGTCCAGTTCGGTGGCGATGGGGGCCAAGTGCGGTGCGATTTGTTCGCCCAGCCAGGCGGTGTTGACCAGCAGCTGCTTAAAGCCGCCTCGCACCAAGGCCCGTACATGCCAGTCGATCAGCGCCTGCCCGCGCACCTGCAGCAGCGGCTTGGGTGTGTGGTCGGTCAGGGGCCGCATGCGCTGACCACGACCGGCGGCCAAAATCATGGCCTGAGCCGGTATGGGGGGTGAGGGGACGGTCTCAGCCATTCTTTAGCGTTGGGCTTGCGCGAACGAGTCGGTTTTGTTGGGCCATGCTGCACGATCCACGGAGGCGGCAGGTTAATGCAAACTGCAGCGGTTTCCATCGCGGAATACCAGAGGGTAGCCGCCCGGTGGGCGGATGGCCCGGTTTCAGGGCTTCGGTAGGGACTCAGATCCGGAGGTGACGGATGCAAAGCGGCTTGGGCCTGAGGGCCGTGTTCTTTGACCTGGACGGCACGCTGGCGCACACCGCGCCAGAGCTCGGCAGCGCCCTCAATCAGATGCTGCGCGATATCGGCTTGCCGTTGGTCGACGAAGCGCTGGCCACGACCTGGATTGGGCACGGTACCCGTGAGCTGGCCGTGCGCTCGATCGCCCAGGCCACTGGGGCCGGGCTTGATCGGGTGCGGCAGGATGAGCGCCTGCCGCAGGCGCTGGCCCGTTTCGACCACCACTACCAGGCCGGCCTGGGGACGCGCAGCGTGTTGTACCCGGGGGTGCGAGAGACGCTGACGGCGCTGCGCGAGCGCGGCTGCCGCATGGCGGTGGTGACCAACAAAGAAAGCAGATACACCGACCGCCTGATGGAGGCGCTGGACCTGCGATCGTTTTTTGAGCGCGTGGTCAGTGGCGACACCTTTCCCACTCGCAAGCCCGACCCGGCAGGCGTGCTGGCTTGTCTGGAGGCCTGGCGCATCGATCCGCGGCAGGGGCTTTTTGTGGGTGACTCCGCCATTGACGCGCAAACCGCGCGCCGGGCGGGTCTGCCGGTGTTTTTGCTGACCTACGGCTACAACATGGGGCGCGATGTGCGAGAGAGTCAGCCCGACCGGGTGCTCGATCATTTTGCAGAGATTCTGCAGGTCCTCGGGCTGCCTGCGCGCCCCTGAGGCCGGACGCATGATGCGCTCTGGTGGCGCGCTCCGCCGCGGCCCCGAGCCCGCAGGCCGCCTCGGTAGAATCTTCGTTTCTTTTCCCCCGATACCGGAGCCCTTCGATATGGCTAACTCTTCAACCATGGGCCACGCCATCCGTGCCCTGGCCATGGATGCTGTTCAACAAGCCAACTCGGGACATCCGGGGGCACCCATGGGCATGGCCGATATGGCGGTGGCTTTGTGGGGCCGACACCTCAGGCACAACCCGGCCGACCCGCACTGGCCCGACCGGGACCGCTTTGTGCTCTCGAACGGGCACGGCTCCATGCTCATCTATGCGTTGCTGCACCTGACCGGTTACGACCTGCCCATGCAGGAGCTGCGCAACTTCCGGCAACTGCACAGCAAGACGGCCGGCCACCCTGAATATGGCATCACCCCGGGCGTGGAAACCACCACCGGCCCGCTGGGTCAGGGCATCACCAATGCGGTGGGCATGGCCCTGGCCGAGAAACTGCTTGCCAGCGAGTTCAACCGGCCCGGCCACGCCATCGTCGATCACCACACGTATGTCTTCATGGGCGACGGCTGCCTGATGGAGGGCATTTCGCACGAGGCCTGCGCCTTGGCGGGCGCCTGGAAGCTGGGCAAGCTCATTGCCCTCTACGACGACAACGGCATTTCCATAGACGGCCAGGTCACGCCCTGGTTCATCGACAACACCCCGCAGCGTTTTGCCGCCTACGGCTGGAACGTGATCGGCCCCATCGATGGCCACGATGTCGACGCCGTCGATGCGGCGATCGTTCAGGCCAAGAAGAGTGCCGACAAGCCCACGCTCATCGTCTGTAAGACGGCCATCGGCAAGGGCTCGCCCAACCGTGCGAATACCGCCAAGGCTCACGGCGAGCCCCTGGGCGGCGAAGAAATCAAGCTCACCCGCGCGGCCATCGGCTGGACGCATGAGCCCTTTGTGGTGCCCGCCGAGGTCTACGCGGATTGGGACGCCAAGGCGGCCGGCGCGGCCCGACAGGCTCAATGGAATCAGCGTTTTTCGGCCTATGCGGCTGCCCACCCCGAGCTGGCTGCAGAGCTCAAGCGCCGCATGGCCGGCGATTTGCCCGCCGGGTTTTCTGACGTGGCGGTGGCTGCGGTGCGCAGCGCGCACGAGAAGGCCGAAACCGTGGCCAGCCGCAAGGCCAGCCAGCAGGCGCTGGAGTTCTTTACCGCAGCGCTGCCCGAATTGCTGGGCGGCTCGGCCGATCTGACCGGCTCCAACCTCACCAACACCAAGGCCACGCCGGCCCTGCGCTTCGACGCCGCCGGCCAGGTGGTTCGCAACGAGGCCGGGCAGGGCGGCCGCCACATCAACTACGGCGTGCGCGAGTTCGGCATGGCCGCCATCATGAACGGGGTGGCGCTGCACGGCGGTTTCATTCCCTATGGCGGCACCTTCCTGACCTTTAGCGACTACAGCCGCAATGCCATTCGCATGGCTGCGCTCATGAAATTGCGGCTGGTGCATGTGTTCACCCACGACTCGATTGGTTTGGGCGAGGACGGCCCCACTCATCAGGCCGTCGAGCACGCCGCCAGCCTCAGGCTCATTCCCAACCTCGACGTCTGGCGCCCCTGCGACACCGCCGAGACGGCGGTCGCCTGGTCGGTGGCCCTGTCGCACAGAAACCAACCCACCGCCTTGCTGCTGTCGCGGCAGAACCTGCCGTATTGCCCCAAGCAGGACGCCGACCTCATCACCCGCGGCGCTTATGTACTGGCCGAGCCCAGTGAAGTGGGCCTGAACCGCAAGTCTCAGGCGGTCATCATCGCCACCGGCTCTGAGGTGCAATTGGCCTTGCATGCGCAGAAGCTGCTGGCCGATCGCCAGATTGCGGTGCGGGTGGTGTCCATGCCCAGCACCACCACCTTTGACCGGCAGTCCGCCGCCTACCAGCAAGAGGTGCTGCCCGCTGGCGTGCCCCGGATCGCGGTGGAAATGGGCTCCACCGCGCTGTGGTGGAAGTACGGCTGTGCGGCCGTGGTCGGCCTGGACACCTATGGCGAGTCGGCGCCGGCGCCGGTGCTCTTCAAGCATTTCGGCTTCACGCCCGAGAACGTGGCCGACACCGTGCGTGTTGTGCTCGGTCGCTAAGCCGGGCCTTGCATGACCGAGTTCGTATCGCGCCCGGGCGACCTGCTGGTCAGCGGGGGCGCTTGACCGCTGCGCAGGCGCTGTGTGCATCGGGCGGGCCCGATAGACCGAACCGCCATCACTTTTTTTCGTAACGTCATCTCAGGAGTAATTCATGACAGTCAAGATCGGCATCAACGGCTTCGGCCGCATCGGCCGCAATGTGTTGCGTGCCGCGGTGCAGAACTTTCCCGATATCGAAGTGGTTGGCATCAACGACCTGCTCGAACCCGATTACCTGGCCTACATGCTGCGCTACGACTCGGTACACGGCCGCTTCAAGGGCGAGATTGCGGTGGAGGGCAACACCCTCGTCGTGAACGGCAAGAAGATTCGCTTGACCCAAGAGCGCGACCCCGCAGCGCTCAAGTGGAACGAAGTCGGCGCGGACATCGTGCTCGAATCCACCGGCCTCTTCCTCGACAAGGCCACTGCCGCCAAGCACCGGGCTGCCGGCGCCAAGAAGGTGGTGATGTCGGCCCCCTCCAAAGACGACACCCCGATGTTTGTGTTTGGCGTGAACCACCAGACCTACGCCGGCCAGGACATCATCTCCAACGCCTCCTGCACCACCAACTGTCTGGCCCCGGTGGCCAAGGTCTTGA
>JBILUT010000149.1:0-4801 GCA_044370875.1 Polaromonas sp.
GCTGCCCATGATGCGCGATGCGGGCTATCGCATGGATCGCTCAGCCGGACTGATTGCCGCTGGCGGCATCATCGCCCCTGTGATTCCACCGTCCATCGGCTTCATTCTGTTTGGGGTGATCGGCGGCGTTTCCATCTCCAAGCTGTTTCTGGCGGGCATCTTTCCCGGCATCCTGATGGGGCTGGCCCTGGTCATCACCTGGTCCATCGTGGCGCGCAAGGATCAGGTCAAGGTGGCCGAAAAAGTTCCTCTGGCACGACGGCTTCGTGTCACGCTCAATGCCTTCTGGTCTTATCTGCTGGCCTTCACCATCATAGGCGGCATGAAGATGGGCATCTTCACCCCCACCGAAGCCGCCGTGGTAGCGGTGGTGTATTCGCTGCTTGTCGGCCTGTTCATCTACCGGGAGATCAAGCTCCATCAGCTCTACGGCATCATCCTCGCAGCGGCAAAAACATCCTCGGTGGTGATGTTTCTGGTGGCCGCTGCGCTGATCAGCGCCTGGTTGATCACGGTGGCCCAGATTCCTAATCAGATCGTCGAGATGCTCCGACCATTTCTCGACAATCCGACGCTGCTGCTGGTCATGTTGATGATTCTGGTGATGATCGTGGGCACCGCCCTCGATTTCGCGCCTACGGTGCTCATCTTGACGCCAGTCCTGATGCCCCTGGTCAAGCAAGCCGGCATCGACCCGGTGTACTTCGGCGTCCTCTTCATCATCAACAACGCCATCGGCCTGCTCACGCCGCCGGTGGGTACGGTGCTCAATGTCGTCTGCGGTGTCGGTCGCATTCCGATGCACGATGTGATCCGAGGGGTCATGCCCTTCTTGGTCTCGCAAGTGGTGGTCATGGGGGCGTTGATCGCGTTCCCGAGCCTGGTGATGGTTCCCCTTAAATGGTTGTTGATGCGATGAATGTCCTTGATGCCTTCAATCTGACCGGCCGACGCGCCCTGATCACCGGCTCATCCGCGGGGATTGGTTTGGCACTGGCTGAGGCGCTGGGGCAGGCAGGCGCCGCGGTGATCATCAATGGACGCAGTGCAGGCAAGGTGACCGATGCGGTGCAGGCCCTGCGCAGCCAGGGCCTTGCGGCCGAAGCGGCCGTATTTGACGTCACCGATGCAGCCGCGGTGCGCAACGCTATAGAACTGATCGAGACGAAAGGTCCGATCGACATCCTGATCAATAACGCCGGGATGCAAATTCGGGGGGTACTGCAAGATTACAAAGAGTCGGATTGGCACACCCTGATGCGCACCAACCTCGACAGCGTGTTCCATGTCGGACAAACCGTGGCACGCGGCATGATTGCAAGAGGTCGGGGCAAGATCATCAACATCTGCTCGGTACAAAGCGAGCTAGGGCGTCCGGGCATCGCGCCGTATACGGCCAGCAAAGGCGCGGTGAAGATGCTGACCAAGGGTATGGCCATCGACTGGGGACCACTGGGACTCAACGTCAATGGCATCGGACCGGGCTATTTCAAGACCGAGTTGAATCAGAAGCTGGTGGACGACCCCACCTTCAGCGCCTGGCTGATCGGCCGCACCCCCAGCCGGCGCTGGGGCGATCTGCACGATCTTGGCGGCGCAGCGGTCTTTCTGGCCAGCGATGCTTCGCGTTTCGTCAACGGCCATATCCTCTACGTCGATGGTGGCGTGACGGCCACGCTTTAAGATGGCGCTCCGATAAATCAGGAGGTTCCCGTGAAATCCGTTGTCTGTCATGCCGCCAAGGACTTGCGCATCGAAGAAAGTCCCCTGCCCGAGCCGGGCCCCAGGCAATTGCGCGTTCGTATCGCCTTTGGTGGCATTTGCGGATCTGACCTGCACTACTACCAACACGGGGGCTTTGGCACCGTGCGTATTCGCCAGGCGATAGCCCTGGGTCACGAGGTATCGGGCGTGGTCGATGCTCTGGGGGCCGAGGTCACCCATTTGCGGCCCGGCCAGCGCATTGCGATTTCGCCGTCCCGGCCTTGTGGACACTGCCGCTTTTGCCAGGCCGGTCAGCACAACCACTGCCTCAACATGCGTTTCTTCGGCAGCGCCATGCCCTTCCCACACATTCAAGGGGCCTTTAGCGAGCAGGTGGTCATCGAGGCCCACCAGGCCCACCCGATTGGCGAGGGTCTGAGCCTGTCCCAGGCGGCCCTGGCCGAACCCCTGTCCGTGGGTTTGCACGCCATCAGTCGCGCGGGCAGCGTGCTGGGGCAACAGGTGTTGGTGACGGGCTGCGGTCCGATCGGCTCGCTGCTGATCGGCGCCCTGCGGCGCGCAGGTGCGGGACGCATCGTGGCGGCCGACGTTGCAGACCTGCCCCTGCAATGCGCACGGCAAATGGGCGCCGACGAAACCATCAACCTCAAGAATGAGGCCAGCCGGATGGACAGCTACAAGGTGGACAAGGGCCAATTCGACACCGTGTTTGAGGCCTCCGGCACCGAAGCGGCCTTGCGGCTGGGTCTTGATGTGATCCGGCCCCGCGGGGTGCTGGTCTCCATAGGCATGGGGGGCGATGTGAGTCTGCCTATGACCCAACTCGCTGCCAAAGAGGTGGATCTGCGAGGCACCTTCCGCTTTCACCCCGAATTTGCCACAGCGGTCCGCTTCCTCAACGAAGGCCTGATCGATGGCCGTCCGGTCATCACCCGCATACTGCCGCTGGACCGCGCGCTCGAAGCCTTCGACCTGGCCGGCGACAAATCGCGCTCACTGAAGGTACAGATCGCCTTCAGCGAAGAAACCGTCTAATTTTTCTATCAACGCTTATGAAAAAAGTTGCCCTCGTCACCGGCGCAAGCTCTGGCATCGGCTGCGCTTGCGCCTTGGCTTTGCTCAAGGAAGACTGGCAGGTGGTGCTGGTGGGTCGTCGTGCCGATGCCCTGGCTCAAACCCTGGCGCAAGCCGGCGACAAGGCCTCGCACGGATTACCGATCGCTGCCGACATATCCGATCCGTCGCAGGTGGCCGCACTGTTTGCACAGGTGCGCCAGCAGATCGGGCGTCTGGATCTGCTCTTCAACAACGCCGGCATCTCCCTGCCGGGCACGCTCCCCGGTGACCTGGCGGCCGATGATTGGCGCCGGGCGGTCGACGTCAATCTAAACGGTGCTTTCTATTGCCTCTCGCAAGCCTTCAAGCTGATGCAAGAGCAAACTCCACAAGGCGGCCGCATCATCAACAACGGCTCCATCTCTGCCTATGTGCCGCGCCCCGGCTCAATTGCTTATACCGCCACCAAGCATGCTATCTCGGGGCTGACTCGGGCTGCCTCTCTGGACGGACGCCCCTTCAGTATTGCAGTTGGGCAGATCGATATTGGCAACGTGGCCTCCGACATGACCGCACGCATGGCCACGGGTATTGCGCAAGCCGACGGGAGCGTCAAGACCGAGCCCCGCATGGACATGTCGGCCGTGGTGGAAACCTTCATGACGATGGCTCGGTTGCCCTTGTCGGCCAATATTCTGTTTACCACGGTGATGGCCACCAACATGCCTTATGTGGGACGCGGCTGAGGCCTGCCTGCAGCACGCCACCCGCCGACCATGATGCACAACGCCGATATCGGGCTGATCGGCCTGGGGGTGATGGGTGAAAACCTGGCCCTGAACTTTGAAAGCCGGGGCCATGCTGTCTGCGGCTTCGATACGCTCGAGGCACGTCGCCAGAGTTTTGCCCAGCGCGGGCAGGGGCGGCGCGCCTGGGCCTGTGACAGCCTGCCTTCGCTGGTCGCAAGTCTGCGACGGCCTAGGCGCTTGCTGATCATGGTGCCCGCTGGAGCGGCGGTCGACGCCGTCATCACCAGCCTGGAGCCCTTGCTGGCGCCTGGCGATGTGCTGATGGACGGCGGCAACACGCATTACCCGGACACGGAGCGGCGCTTGCAGCAACTGCGAGCCAAGGGCCTGCTGTATGTCGGCGTGGGCGTCAGCGGCGGCGAGCACGGTGCTCTGCTAGGGCCGGCCCTGATGCCCGGCGGTCACGAAGACGCCTGGCCGCTGATCGGGCCCCTGCTGCAATCCATCGCCGCGCGCACCGAGGAGGGTGAGCCCTGCTGCCACTGGATGGGATCGGGGGGTGCAGGCCACTATGTCAAGATGGTGCACAACGGCATTGAATACGCCGAGATGCAGTCGCTGTGCGAGGCTTACTGGCTCATGCATCAGCTGCTGGGTATGTCTGCCCCGGAGATCGCCGATGTTTTTCAAAGTTGGAATCGGGGCGAATTGGCCAGCTATCTGGTGGACATCACAGCCCGTATTCTGAGGCAGCGCGATCCGAACAGTGGGCGGGCTTTGGTCGATCTGATCATGGACACTGCCGAACAAAAAGGCACCGGCAAATGGACGAGCCAAGCCGCACTCGACTTGGGTGTGGCCGCGCCTACCCTTGCGCAGGCGGTCTTTGCTCGCACTTTGAGCTCGCTGCGGGCCCAACGGTCACTGGCCGCACAGACTCTCTCCGGTCCGCTAGCGGCCGCTGCGCCGGCGCGCCAGGGCACGATTGAGCTGCTGGGCCACGCACTGATGGCCGCCCGCATCTGCACCTACGCACAAGGCTTTGCACTCCTGCAAAGCGCCGACGCAGAGTACAGCTGGGGTCTCAAGCTCACAGAGATCGCCTTCACCTGGCGGGCCGGTTGCATCATTCGGGCTCGCCTGCTGGGCGATATCGGTCGCGCCTATCAGCGCCAGCCCGACCTGCCCAACCTGATGCTCGATCCGGACATGGCGGCGCGCCTGCGCCTCTCACAGCAGTCCCTGCGTGAAGGGGTGGCCCTAGGGGCCCT
>JBILUT010000150.1:0-4799 GCA_044370875.1 Polaromonas sp.
CCGCATCCTGCCCAGCCTGCGCCTGGTTGTCTCCGGCCTCAAGCGCTGCGTGCGACAAAAATGCGGCCAGGGGTGACAAGGTCTCACCGGTATTGCCGATCTCGCTGGCCGGGTCAGCTTCGACGGACCCAGACGGCCCAAACGCCTGGCCTTGCAGGTCGTTCGCCGATGGTCGACTCAGATCGAGCCCCTGACTGACCGGCGACTGGCTGAGATTGAACTGCTCGTCGAGCGGCAGAGCCAGCGCGTCGCGGCCAAAGCCTTCCTGCGTCACAAAAGCCTCTGCGGCATTGATCAACTCGGCCAGGTTTTCAAGCCGGTCCTGTCCCTCGCGCTCGGCCTTGTAATGATCCGTCAGCCCACTGTGCTCGAGAACGATGCCGATGATCTCGCGCAGTGTTCGGCCCACCGTCTGCTCGCGCATCACATCGACGAGTGCGACAAACGTACCCAGCTTGGTGCCTGCTGCACCCCCCAGCACCGCAACTGCGTCGTGGAGGGAGCATGCCCGATGACGCGCCACATCCTGCAACTGCTCGAGAGTGCGCGAGCCGATACCCCGCGGCGGAAAGTTGACCACCCGCAGAAAACTGGTGTCGTCCTGCCAGTTGTCGAGCAAGCGCAGATAGGCCAGCGCATGCTTGATTTCGGCCCGCTCGAAAAAGCGCAAACCACCGTAGACCCGATAGGCAATTCCGGCGTTGAACAGAGCCGTCTCCATGACCCGGCTCTGCGCATTGCTGCGGTACAGCAGTGCAATTTCACGACGCTCGGTACCCTCGCGCACCAGCTGGCGCACCTCGTCCACAAACCATTGAGCCTCAGCGAAATCACTGTTGGCCTCATACACCCGAACCGGCTCACCCGGCCCTGCCTCGGTGCGCAGGTTTTTGCCCAGGCGCTGGGTGTTACGGCTGATCAGCGCATTGGCCGAGTCCAGGATGTGGCCGTAGCTGCGGTAATTGCGCTCGAGCTTGATCTGGTGGCTCACCCCAAACTCCCGCACGAAATCGGCCATATTGCCAACCCGCGCGCCGCGAAAGGCGTAGATGCTCTGGTCATCATCACCGACGGCCATCACCGCGCCTGCGCCAGCCCCGCCCTGACCTGCAATCAGCTTGAGCCAGGCGTATTGCAACTTGTTGGTGTCTTGAAACTCGTCAACCAGCACATGGCGAAAGCGCCGCTGGTAGTGATCGCGAACCGCGGCATGGTCGCGCAACAGTTCAAAGCTGCGCAGCATCAGTTCGCCAAAGTCGACCACGCCCTCGCGCTGGCATTGCTCATCGTAGAGCGCATACAGCTCCACCTTGCGCCGGCTGTGCTCATCGTGGGCCGGAACATCAGCTGGACGCAGACCCTCTTCCTTGCACGAAGCAATGAACCACATCAACTCCTTGGGCGGGAATCGGTCCTCATCGACGTTCAATTGCCGGCACAGCCGTTTGATGGCCGAAAGTTGGTCCTGCGTATCCAGAATCTGGAAGGTCTGCGGCAAACGTGCCAGCTGCCAATGCGCCCGCAGAAAGCGATTGCACAAGCCATGAAAAGTTCCGATCCACATGCCGCGCACGTTGACCGGCAGCAACGCTGAAAGGCGAGCCAGCATCTCTTTGGCTGCCTTGTTGGTAAAGGTCACCGCCAGCACGCCACTGGGCCAAACCTGTCCGGTCTGCAACAACCAGGCGATGCGCGTGGTCAGCACACGCGTCTTGCCCGAACCGGCGCCGGCCAGGATCAGCGCATGCTCGGCTGGCAGGGTGACAGCGGCCAGTTGCTCCGGATTGAGATTTCTTAAAAGTGGGGAATCGGAGCCAGGAACCATGGCCGCATTGTAGGAAGGCAAGCGGTCTACGGGGCCGGCCGAAATGCTGATCAAGCTCGCTACAATCAATCACCGGGCCCAAGCTATTGCGCCCGGTTTTTTGTGGCCAGCGCCTATCCGGCGTCCGCGCCCCATGACCGGAGCAGTCCAAGCGCCCACTGTTCAACACAGACCCTACGGAGCTTGGAACCATGGAAATTTTCGATTACGACAATATTTTGCTGCTGCCCCGCAAATGCCGGGTGCAAAGCCGCGCCGAATGTGATGCCAGCGTAGAGCTTGGTGGCCGCAAATTCCGCCTGCCAGTAGTGCCCTCCAACATGAAGACCGTGGTGGACGAGACGATCTGCCTGTGGCTTGCCCGAAACGGCTACTTTTATGTGATGCACCGTTTTGATCTGGACAACGTAGAGTTTGTGCGGACCATGCGCAGCAAGGGGGTCTATGCCTCGATCTCGCTAGGCGTCAAGCAGGCCGACATGCAGACCGTCGACACGCTGGCCGCAGAAAAACTGGTTCCGGAGTACATCACGATCGATATTGCCCACGGCCATGCGGACAGCGTGCGAGACATGATTGCCTATATCAAGGGCAAGCTGCCTGGCAGCTTCGTCATTGCCGGCAACGTGGCCACGCCGGAGGCGGTGATCGACCTGGAGAACTGGGGCGCCGATGCCACCAAGGTGGGCGTGGGACCGGGCAAGGTCTGCATCACCAAGCTCAAGACCGGCTTTGGCACCGGCGGCTGGCAACTCTCGGCCCTCAAGTGGTGCGCCCGGGTGGCGACCAAACCCATCATTGCCGACGGGGGCATTCGCAGCCACGGCGACATCGCCAAGAGCGTGCGCTTCGGCGCATCCATGGTGATGATCGGCTCACTGTTTGCCGGACACGAGGAATCGCCGGGCAAGACGGTCGAAGTCAACGGCGAGCTGTTCAAGGAATACTACGGTTCGGCCAGCGACTTCAACAAGGGCGAGTACAAGCACGTCGAGGGCAAGCGCATCCTCGAGCCGATCAAGGGCAAGCTGGCTGACACCCTGATCGAAATGGAACAGGACATCCAAAGCTCGATCAGCTATGCCGGCGGCAAAAAGCTGCTGGATGTGCGCAAGGTCAACTATGTGATCTTGGGCGGCGACAACGCCGGCGAACACCTGCTGATGTAGGCGGCCCTCAAGGCTGCGAAATCAGATCTCGCGCCAGGTCATTCAGGCGCGAGCCTCGTTGACACAGGGATTCGATCACGCTGAAGTGATTCAGACCGGCCAGGGTCTCGCAGACCGGTACCACCCGCGAGCCCCAGGCTTGAGCGATCAGTCGGGTCTGCCGCACAAACTCCGGGCTTTCCTCGGCTCCAGCCACCGCATACAGGGTACCCTCGGGGGCCGGCAGACGCGCGGGACTGGCCCTGGCCACATCCGGCGGCGACAAGCGCAGGTCCACTTGCAAGAAAGGCGTGCGCGAGAGCGGATCAAGATCGTGAACGCCCGATATGGACAAGGCCTTGCGCACAAGCTGGCGGGGCAAGGCTGGATCAAACTCTTGCCACAGGCAGCGCAGCATCATGGCCGACAGATGCCCACCCGCCGAATGACCCATGACGATGATGCGCGAAGGGTCGCCATGATGGGCATCAATATGCCGCCACACCCAGGCCAGGGCGCGCACCATTTGCAGCGTGATCTGCGGAATGCTCACCGCCGGGCACAGGTCGTAGCCGGGCACAACCACCGTGGCTCCCATGGCCTGCAAGGCTGGCGCCACAAAGGAATGGTCGCTCTTGTCCAGCGCCCGCCAGTAGCCCCCATGAATGAAAACCACCACCGGCGCGCCAGCACGCTCGGCCGGAAAGACATCGAGCCGTTCCCGGCCACTCAATCCATAGCGCAGATCCAGGGCGCAGCGCATCTGCGCCCGCGCCACGGCCGAGTCACGCATCCACCGCTCAGCGTGCTGGGCAAAGGCGGGGACCAAGGCTCGGTTGTTGTACATCCTGTCCAACCAGGCTGGATCGTGCAGGGACATGAAACTTCCTTCTATCGTTTGACTGCCCGCGATCTTGGCACAAAGCCCGCCGCGGGTATTCCCGGGGACCGAACCCCGGGTCTTTATCGTATTCTGTATACAAAACCTCACCGTCCTCCCCTGCATGAGCGTGCTGATCCAAATCGAGAACGCGCCGGACCTGGTCGACCGGGTCTGGCACGCTTTGCTGGACGCGATCTGCGACGGCTCGCTGGCCCCGGGTGCGCGCATCATGCAAGAGGACCTTGCGGCGCAGCTGGCCGTTTCACGCCAGCCGGTGTTGCAAGCCCTCCGACTGCTCAAGAAAGACGGATTGGTGCAAGACGCCCCGGGGCGTGGCGTGCTGGTTGCGCCGCTCGATGCCGACCAACTCCATCACATCTACCAGGTGCGCTCAGCCCTTGATGCGCTGGCTGCGCGGCTGGCCGCCCAAGTGCGCTACGCACTGCCCAAGCAGATCATCAAGGAGGGCCGACAAGCCCTGGCCAGCGGG
Organism: Polaromonas sp.; assembly: GCA_044370875.1. Lineage (GTDB taxonomy): Bacteria > Pseudomonadota > Gammaproteobacteria > Burkholderiales > Burkholderiaceae_C > Polaromonas. The sequence continues at coordinate 4,347 of JBILUT010000150.1, forward strand.
CAGATCAAGCCGATGATCCGTGCCGACGAGCAGTTTCACAATGCCATCTATCAGGCCTCGGGTAACGCGCTGATTGCGCAAAGTGCCAAGCTGCACTGGGCCCACATCCGTCGGGCGATGGGAGCGGTGCTGCAGGTCTCGAGCATGCGCGCTTCGGTGTGGGATGAGCACGAGGCCATCGCCCGAGCCATTGCAGCGGGCCAGGCCGACCGTGCCGAAACGCTGATGCGACAGCACGGCGAACAGGCTGCCCGCAACCTCGGCCAGCTGCTCTCGCGAGCCCTGGGCGAGGCCCCGCTTTAACGATTCACACCCACATACCCCACCGGAGATCCCCATGAAACTCACCGCCGACCAACTGGCCCGCTTCGACCGCGAGGGCTATCTGTTCTTTCCTGGCCTGTTTTCGCCGGAAGAAACGCGCACGCTCACCGAAGCCGTGCCCGATTTGTA
>JBILUT010000201.1:0-3974 GCA_044370875.1 Polaromonas sp.
CCATTCTACCAAGGCCAGACCATTGCGCACCGACTGCGCCGTGACCGGCAAGCGCTCCCACAGGGCAGCCAGGGCCGCCAGCGCCCCCGACGCATTGAGCAACTGATTGGCCCCACGCAAGGCCGGGTAGGCCAGCCCCGAATAGCGCTTGCCACGGCCGCTCCAGCTCCACTGCTGCTTGTCACCGGCACATTGAAAGTCGGGACCAAGCTGCCAGAGATCAGCACCGAGCAAGTGCGCCGCTTTCAAAACGCTTTGCGGCGGCGACGGATCACTCACGATGACCGGCTTGCCGGCGCGAATGATGCCCGCCTTCTCCCGGCCGATCGACTCTCGGTCCGGACCCAAAAATTCGGTGTGATCCAGATCGATGCTGGTGATGATCGCGCAGTCGGTGTCGATCAGGTTCACCGCATCGAGCCGGCCACCCATGCCCACCTCAAGGATTACCACATCGAGCTCGGTGTGAGACAGCGCCGACAAAATGGCCAGGGTGGTGAACTCGAAATAGGTCAGCGAAACCTCGCCACGGATATCTTGCGGCCGACCCGGCAAATAGCGCAAGTCGCTACCCCGCCGGGCGCGCTCGACCGCCTGAAAGTGGGTCAGCAGCACGTCTGCACGCACCGACTGGCCGCGCAGACGACAACGCTCTTCAAAATGCACCAGATGCGGTGAGGTGTAGAGCCCGACCCGATAGCCCGACTGCATCAGGATCGACTCAAGCATGGCACAGGTCGAGCCCTTGCCATTGGTACCAGCCACGGTGATAACCGGGCAGTCAAACTTGAGGTTCATGCGATGCGCCACGGCGCGCACCCGTTCGAGCCCCATCTCGATACCCTTGGGGTGCAGCCGCTCGCAATACGCAAGCCATTCGTCCAGTGACTTGGGCAAATCCATCGCCCGATTGTCTCGCAGCCCATGCCCCCGGGAACAAAGGGCCTGTCAGAATAGTCCCATGCTACAGGTCTACGGCATCCCCAATTGCGACACCGTCAAACGCGCCCGGGCCTGGCTAGACCAAGCCAGCGTGCCTTACCAGTTTCACGACTTCAAGAAGTTGGGCGTCAGCGCTGATCAGCTGCGCGCCTGGGACCAGGCAGTGGGCTGGCAAAAGCTGCTCAACCGTCAGGGCAGCACCTGGCGCAAGCTCGACCCGGCGGTGCAGGCCGGCGTGGTCGATGCCTCTAGCGCCTGCGCACTGATGCAAAAGTACCCCAGCCTGATCAAGCGGCCGGTGGTGCAATGGCCCGGCCTGTTGAGTGTGGGTTTCGACGAGCCGTCGTTTCAGGCGCGGCTGCGGGGCGGCTAACTCGGCCACCCGCCCCAGCCACAAGCCCGGGGGGCAGAAGCACCGGGGTTTACCCAGGCTTTACTTGGGTTTGTGCACCGAACAGGACCGTCAGGCGTTAATTTGGCATGATCCCAAGCATGCGGGTCCTCGTCCCCGGCAATCTGTCCTAAAAAGAAGGAGGTTTCCATGAAAGCACTGACTCTTTCGACGGCTCTTGCCGCCATCCTGGCCACGGTTGGCACTCCGGCCGCCGCGCAAGAGGTCATGGCCCGGGTGCTCTCCAGCACCGCCGTCATGCAGCAGGTCGCCGTCCCGCGCCAGGTCTGCACCAACCAGCAGGTGGTTCAACCCAGCCAGCCCTCGGGAGCCGGTGCCGCCATGGGCGCCATTGCCGGCGGCGCAATGGGCAATGCCATCGGCGACGGCTCGGGCCGGGCCATCGCCACCATGATCGGCATCGTGGGCGGTGCGGTTCTTGGCAACAAGATCGAAGGCACCCGCGATGAAGTTCGCAACGTGCAGCAATGCACCACACAGACCACCTACGAAAACCGCGTCCTGCACTACGACGTGGTCTATGAATTCGACGGCAAGCGCTACAGCGTCAAGATGCCCAATGACCCAGGCCAGTTCGTCCGCCTGCAACTCAACCCGGTAGGCACCATACCGGCGGCTCCCTCCAGTTCAAACACCATCATCTACAGCCCGATCTCCAGCGCACCCGTGACCACGGTGATTCCGGTCGTTCACACAACGCCGGTCTATGTGGCTGCCGCGCCCGTCTACCTGCACCCCTCCAACAACGCCGCTTTCACCGTGTATCCAGCCGTGCGCGTATCGCCCCATGCGCCGGTGGACATCTCCATACGCTGGACCAACCAATACGGCAAACACCCCCATCGGCGCCACTGGCACTGAGCTACTCACAAGCCTGCTCCATCAGCGATCAGGCGCCGGGGATGTGCGAGCCCGTGGGCCGGCGTCAGCCGCGACAAGTCCGGCCAGCGACTGTGCCGGAGGTTGGCCTTTGGGGCTGACCTAAAATTGCTGCTTTGCCCTCGGCCATGAGGGCCTCCAGCGATCACCCACCGGTTCGACCATGAACACTGCGCAATTGAACAACGTCAGCATCCAGACCCAGGCCAATGTGTATTTCGAGGGCAAGTGCATCAGCCACAGCCTCACCCTGGCCGACGGAACCAAAAAATCGGTGGGTGTTATCCTGCCTTCGACCCTGACCTTCAAGACTGGCGCACCCGAGGTCATGGAGTGCGTTGGCGGCAGTTGCGAATATCGCCTGGCCGGTAGCACCCAGTGGCAGCGGTCATCGGCTGGCGAGAGCTTCAGCATTGCTGCCCAATCCAGCTTTGACATCCGGGTGACCGAGGCCTACCACTACATCTGCCATTTCGGCTGAGGCCACTGGCAGCCAGCGATGCTGGGCCCGACGAGATCCCACCGCGCACCGCAAGAGCGTTCAGGTTTTGTTTGGATGCCTGACCTGACGGCTGATTGCCGCACCCCCTGAGAACTCTGGACTTACTATGAGCACCATCCTGCAACACCTGCCCAAGGGGCAAAAAGTCGGCATCGCTTTCTCCGGCGGCCTTGATACCTCAGCGGCCCTGCTGTGGATGAAGAAGAAAGGCGCCCTGCCCTATGCCTACACCGCCAATCTGGGGCAACCCGATGAGAGCGACTACGAAGAAATTCCGCGCAAGGCCATGGCCTATGGTGCCGAAAAAGCTCGCCTGGTCGACTGCCGCACCCAGCTTGCTCATGAAGGCATTGCAGCCATTCAGTGCGGGGCCTTCCACATCTCGACCGGCGGTATCACCTACTTCAACACCACCCCACTCGGTCGGGCCGTCACCGGCACCATGCTGGTGGCCGCCATGAAGCAAGACGACGTCCACATCTGGGGCGACGGCTCGACCTTCAAGGGCAACGACATTGAGCGCTTTTACCGCTACGGCCTGCTGACCAACCCCAGCCTGAAGATTTACAAGCCTTGGCTGGATCAAACCTTCATCGACGAACTGGGCGGCCGCAAGGAAATGAGCGAATTCCTCATCGCCAACGGCTTTGACTACAAGATGTCGGTCGAAAAAGCTTATAGCACCGACTCCAACATGCTCGGGGCCACACACGAAGCCAAAGATCTGGAGCAACTCAACAGCGGCATCCGCATCGTCAACCCGATCATGGGCGTGGCCTTTTGGAAGCCCGATGTCCAGGTCAAGGCCGAAGAGGTCACGGTGCGTTTTGAAGAGGGACAGCCAGTTGCCATCAACGGCCAAACCTTCGACTCGCCGGTCGACATCTTCCTCAAGGCCAACGAGGTCGGCGGTCGCCACGGTCTGGGCATGAGCGACCAGATCGAAAACCGCATCATTGAAGCCAAGAGCCGCGGCATCTACGAGGCTCCGGGCATGGCCTTGCTGCACATCGCCTATGAACGCCTGGTCACCGGCATCCACAACGAAGACACCATCGAGCAGTACCGCATGGGGGGCCTCAAGCTCGGTCGTCTGCTCTACCAGGGGCGCTGGTTCGATCCGCAGGCCATCATGCTGCGCGAAACCGCTCAACGCTGGGTGGCCCGCGCCGTGACGGGCACCGTCACGCTTGAACTGCGCCGCGGTAACGACTACAGCATCCTCGACACCGAATCGCC